>CAJJNI010000018.1 GCA_905193085.1 uncultured Lachnospiraceae bacterium
GCCAATTGTTTTTTAGTCATATTTTCATTCCTTATCTAACCAGTATTTTAATATTTTCCTGTTTACATACCTGATATTTTAGTATAATTTTACCATATTTTTTAATAATTTCAATTAGTAATAATTTCAATTAGTAATAAGAAATAACAAACAAACTTTCTCCTGCTTTTATCTTTCCTGTCTTTACTAATTTTACCGTCTGGTTATCTTCTAACTGCGTACATATAACAGGAGTAACTATTGATTTAGCATTTTTTTCTATATATTCCAAATCTGCTTTTATTAAAGTTTCTCCTTTTTTGACATGCTGCCCTTCTTTTACAAATACTTCAAATCCTTTTCCATCAAGTGCAACCGTATCTATTCCTACATGAATCAGCAATTCTATTTTGCTGTCAGTAATCATTCCCACTGCATGTTTTGTGTCAAAAATCATAGTAATTTCACCGTCTTCAGGTGCTACTATTCTGCCATCAGTCGGAGAAACCACAGCACCTTTCCCCATCATTTCACCGGCAAATGCTTCATCCGGTGCTGTCGCAAGATCAGCCGCCATGCCTGTTACGGGACTGGATATTGTTACTGTACTTATAACTTTCAGTTCTTCTTTTGGAAGACCTTCCATATAGTCTTCAAGTCTTGATTTGATTACAGTTACTTTCGGTCCGTAAATTATCTGTACACCGTTTCCTTTTTTAATAACACCTGACGCACCTGTCTGTTTTAACAGTGATTCATTTACCATATCAGAATCATATACAGTACATCTTAATCTTGTTGCACAGCAGTCTACATCAGAAATATTGTCCATTCCACCAAGACCTTCACAAATCTGTGCTGATACTTCATCAGCCTGTCCGGATTGCGGTGCATTTTCTGAATTTTTTCTTGCATCAACATCACTTCTTTTATACAATTTAACTTCTTGTGAATTATCCCTTCCGGGAGTTTTCAAATCGAGACTTTTTATAAGAATCATAAACAGGAAATAGTATACAACAAAATATACTATACCGACTATAATTACCCATATCCAGTTTGTCTTTGAATTTCCCTGTAATATGCCAAACAGGAACAAATCTATAAATCCGCCTGAAAATGTCATTCCCACACCTACATCAAAAATATGCATAAGCATATAAGCTGCACCGGCAAGAACACAGTGAATACCATATAAAAGTGGTGCAACAAAAAGGAATGTAAATTCCAGCGGTTCTGTTATTCCGGTAAGCATTGATGTTAATGCCGCTGATAACAAAAGACCTCCTACTGCCTTTTTCTTCTCTGTATCTGCAGTCTGGTACATTGCAAGGGCTGCGCCCGGCAATCCAAAAATCATGAGTGGAAATTTACCTGACATAAATCTTGTTGCTGATACTGCAAATTTACTTGTCGACGGGTCAGCAAGCTGTGCGAAAAATATATTCTGTGCGCCTTCAATAACCTGTCCTGAAACCGTAAGACTTCCACCGACTCCTGTCTGCCAGAATGGTATATAGAAAACATGATGAAGTCCGAAAGGAATTAAAAGCCTTTCCATGAAACCATAAAGCCATGTGCCAGCATAACCTGAATTTAATACTACATTTCCTATAGCATATATTCCGCTCTGCACTGCCGGCCATATGAAATATGATAAAATTCCGACTCCTGTATAAACAACTGCTGAAATAACAGGAACAAACCTGCTTCCTCCAAAAAACGACAACACCTGTGGAAGTTCTATTTTATGGAATTTATTATGAAGTGCTGCCACTCCGATTCCGACAATTATTCCACCAAAAACACCCATCTGCAACGATGTTATACCACACACATCTTCTGTTGCACCTCGCAAAAATGTCTCTGCACCACCGTGAATTTTAATTAAAGCACCAATTGATGCATGCATTATAAAAAAAGCTATTGCCGCAGCCAGCGCTGCAACTTCTTTTTCTTTTTTCGCCATACCTATTGCAACCCCGATTGCAAATATAATCGGAAGATTTGCAAAAACAATATTTCCGGCGTCACTGAGTACAAGAAATATTGCATTCAATATAGTTCCGGGACCCATTATTTTCATAAGCCCATATGTTTTTAACATTGTTTCATTTGTAAAAGAGCCTCCTATTCCAAGCAATAATCCGGCTACCGGAAGAATTGCAATAGGAAGCATAAATGAGCGGCCGATTCTTTGCAGCACGCCAAATATTTTATCTTTCATGATTTTCCTCCTTAAAAACAAAAAACAGCACACAACATATACTTTTTCTGTATATATTATGCGCTGTTTTTATATTATAATTCAGCCATGATTTATTTAGTTATAACAGTTCCGCATTTTCCTGCTGCTGCCTTTTTAGCATCTGATAAAGATGCAATAACGGCCTTTGTTCCTGTTGTAGCATCACAGAAATCACACGCAGCCTCAACTTTAGGAAGCATTGTATTTTTTTCAAACTGACCCTCTTTAATATATTCTCTTGCCTGCTCTGTTGTCATACTGTCAACTAACTTTTCATTATCAGTATGATAATTTAAGCTTACACCTTCTGCAGCAGTGAGTATAAGTAATTCATCTGCTTTAAGCTGTTTTGCAAGTAATGCAGCAGCCAGATCTTTTTCGATAACCGCACTTGCACCTTTTAATGAGCTTCCCTGCTCAATAACAGGAATTCCACCACCGCCACATGCAATTACAACCTGTCCTGCTGCTGCAAGAACTTTTATTGCATCAATTTCAATAATATCGATAGGCTTTGGTGAAGCAACAATTCTTCTGTATCCTTTTTCTTCTACTTTTGTAACATAATTATTTTTTTCTTCTTCTATTTTTGCTTCTTCTTCTGTCATAAATCTGCCAATTTCTTTGTCAGGCTTACCAAATGCATCATCATAAGCATCTACGCTTACCTGTGTAAGAACCGTACATACTGATTTATATATTCCTCTTTCAAGCAATTCACTTCTAAGTGTATTCTGCAAATCGTAACCTATGTATCCCTGACTCATAGCTGAACAGACACTCATTGGAGATACAGTGTACTCATTGTATTTTTTTCCAAGCTCTGTCATTGCTGTGTGTATCATGCTGACCTGTGGTCCATTGCTATGTGTCACAACAACATTGTAATCAGCTTCAACTAAATCAGCTATTGCTTTTACTGCATTTTTTAAGGCTTCTTTCTGTTTTGGAAGTGTTTCACCAAGAGCTTCATGCCCCAATGCCACAACTATTGTTTTTTTCATTGAAAATCACACTCCTCTGATTATTATTTACAAATGTGAGAGTGCTATACCTACATGCTCCGCACCTACACACTCTATTCCTTCTTTTTCTTCAGGTCTTAGCTTTACATAATTTGCCGCCGGCATAATACAACGCTCAAAACCTAATTTTCTGGCTTCCTGTACTCTCTGGGCAGCCATATTAACACTTCTTATTTCTCCGTTAAGACCAACTTCTCCAAAAACAACGGTATCTTTTTTGACTGATATATCTCTGAGTGAAGAATATACTGCAAGCACAACTGCCAGATCAACAGCCGGTTCATTTACTTTCATTCCACCTGCAATATTTAAATATGCATCATAATTTGATAAATGAACTGAATATTTCTTTTCAAGAACTGCCATAAGAAGATTGAGCCTGTTATAATCAAAACCTGTTGCAGTACGCCTCGGCATTCCAAAATTCGTACTGCACACAAGTGCCTGAACTTCCATTAAAACAGGTCTTGTTCCTTCAATTGAACAGGCAACGATTGAACCGGAGGCATCTTTCTTTCTGCCCTCAAGCATATATGCTGATGGGTTTGTTACCTCGACAAGTCCACCTGATTCCATCTCAAACACTCCTATTTCATTTGTAGAACCAAATCTGTTTTTGACACCACGCAGTATTCTGTAAGTGGCACTTCTGTCACCCTCAAAATACAATACCGTATCGACCATATGTTCTAACACTCTTGGTCCGGCTACAACACCTTCTTTAGTTACATGTCCGACTAAGAAAATTGGAATATTCATTCCTTTGGCAAGCATAAGACAGCCATTTGTTGCTTCTCTTACCTGGGAAACGCTTCCCGGTGCAGATGAAACTTCTTCTCTGTATATAGTCTGGATTGAATCCACTACAACCAGCTGCGGTTTCTCTTTATTGATAGCTTCTTCTATCAAAGCAAGATTAGTCTCACAAAAAAGCATCATTTCATTTTTAAATTCACCTAATCTGTCTGCTCTTCCTTTTATCTGCTGTAATGATTCTTCACCGGAAATATAAAGTATCCGAAGTCCCATATTACACAAATTTCTGCACATCTGCAGTAACAGGGTTGACTTTCCTATTCCCGGGTCTCCACCAACTAATACAAGGCTGCCTCTTACTATTCCGCCGCCAAGGACTCTGTCTAATTCATTTATTCCGGTTTTAATTCTGCTCGTTTCAGATGTCTCGACACTCGATAAATATGAAACTTTATTATCAGAAATTCTTACACTTCTTCCCGATTTTGAACCGGCTTTTGTAACAACTGTCTCTTCAACTAAAGTATTCCATTCACCGCAGCCTGTACACTGTCCCATCCATTTTGGCGTTTCATAACCGCAATTTTGACAAAAGAACACTGTTCCTTTTGATTTTGCCACATTAATCTCCTTATTTTGCAACAATCTTTACATCAACTACTGAACCTGCATCAAGTTCAACACTTAATGATAATTTTCCACCAAGATTTGTTTTCATATTTCCGGCATCTCCACCGCCAACATAAACTTCATATTCTGTATCGGCTTCAAGACCTACAGTAATCTGTGCATCTTCAGGACCTTCTACTTTGAATTCCATTCCTTTTTCTGTCTCTTTTAGATGTTCAACTGCTGTTCCAGGAACTGATTCATACACAAAAGAACCATTTTTCTCAAGTTTTGTTATTTCTCCAAATGTCTTTACTTTATATAAGTCACCCTGATATTCAAAATTGTCTAATTTTGTCTTTTTATCTAATGTATAATCTCCAAAACTGATTGTATTATCGCTTTCTTTACGAATAAGTTCTTTTATTGCTGCCATATCTTTATCCTCCTGTTATTTTTCTACTTCAAAAACTATTTTGTGATTTTTGCTTGCAACAAAAACTGTATCTCCTGATTTTACTCTGCCATTTAAAATTTCTTCTGCCAGTTCATCTTCTACTTTGTTCTGAATTGTTCTTCTAAGTGGTCTTGCGCCATATTTCTTATCAGTTCCACTCTCTACAATTAGCTGTTTTGCTGATTCTCTTACTTTCAAAGTAATATTAAGCTGTTCTTTGCATCTTGTGGTAAGTTCTTTTAAAAGGAGTGTAACTATCTTCTTTAAATCGTCTTTTACAAGCATCTTAAATACAATTGTATCATCGATACGATTTAAAAATTCCGGTTTAAATATTCTTCTGACTTCTTCCATGACATCTGATTTCATCTTCTGATAATCATTTTCTTCACTCTCATCTGTTATAAAGCCTAATTTCTTCGGTTCTACAATAGACATGGCACCCGCATTTGAAGTCATAATTATAACAGTATTCTTAAAATCGACTTTTCTTCCTTTTGAATCTGTAATATGACCGTCATCAAGCACCTGAAGAAGTATGTTAAACACATCAGGGTGTGCCTTTTCAATCTCATCAAAAAGAATTACGGAATACGGATTTCTCCTTACCTTATCGCTTAACTGGCCTCCATCATCAAATCCTACATAACCCGGAGGAGAACCTATCATTTTTGATACACTGTGTTTCTCCATGTATTCTGACATATCAACTCTTATTAAAGCATTCTCATTACCAAAAAGTGCTTCTGCAAGAGCCTTTGACAATTCAGTTTTACCTACACCGGTAGGACCTAAGAACAGAAATGAACCTATAGGTCTGTTTGGTGACTTAAGTCCGACACGGCTTCGTCTTACTGCCTTTGCAAGAGCAGTCACTGCTTCGTCCTGACCTATAACTCTCTGGTGCAGAACTTTTTCAAGTTTAAGCAATCTGTCAAATTCTTTTTCTTCTAACTGTGTTACAGGTATTTTTGTCCAGTCAGACACAACTTCTGCCACTTCTTTTTCTGTAACATAAAGTAACTCTGAATTTTTGGAAGTTATGCTGTCCTGTTTTTTAATGATTTTTTCAAGCTTTTTCTCAAGCTCTTTCTGCTGCTTATTTAATTCGCCTGCATTATCATAATCATGTCCAATAATTGCCTGCTCTTTCTGTTTTTTCAGAAGAGTAATTTCTGACTTAATCTGCTGAATCTGTGGAAGTACCTTAAAACCTTCTATACGGACCTTTGAAGCGGCCTCATCAATTACATCAATTGCTTTATCAGGCAGATTTCTGTCATTGATATAACGCATTGACATTACAACTGCTGTCTCTAAAGCTTTATCCGTAATTTTAACATTATGATGTTCTTCGTATTTAGATGCTATTCCATGTAAAATATCTATTGCGGCATCTTTATCCGGCTCCTGTACATCAATCGGCTGGAAACGACGTTCCAGTGCAGCATCTTTTTCAAAATACTTTCGGAACTCACTTATTGTTGTAGCTCCAATTACCTGTATTTCTCCTCGTGCAAGGGCAGGTTTTAAAATGTTAGACGCATCAATTGCCCCTTCTGCGCCACCGGCACCAATTATTGTATGAATCTCATCAATAAATAAAATAACATCTTTTGCCTGACGAACTTCTTTTATTACTTTTTTAATCCGCTCTTCAAATTCACCACGATATTTTGAACCTGCAACCATCGCTGATAAATCTAAGCTGACTACCCTTTTATTTAAAACAGTTTCAGGAACAGTACCATTTACTATTCTCTGTGCCAAAGCTTCTACTATGGCAGTTTTACCTACACCGGGTTCTCCAATAAGGCACGGATTATTCTTCGTGCGACGGCTTAATATCTGAATTATTCTCTTTAATTCTTCATCTCTTCCAATGACAGGGTCAAGCATGCCATCCCTTGCCTGTTTTGTTAAATCTCTGCCATACTGTGTAAGTGTAGGAGTAGAACCAGAACCGCTCTTGCTGCTCTTTCTGAAATCCTCTTTAAATCTGTTAGGGTCTTCACCTGTTGCAATCATCAAATCTGCATAAAGCATCTGAATATTAACAGCCATAGTACGCAGCAATTTTGAAGCCGCACATTCTGTATCTCTTAAAATTGCAATCAGAATATGCTCTGTACCAATTTCTGATTTGGAAAATCTTTCTGCCTCATCTGCACTGTTATTTAATATTTTTTCTGCTCTCGGAGAAAAAACATTTTTGTCAAGAACTGCCACTGTTCCAGGATTGATAAGTTCTTCTATCATAGAATAAACCTTGTCATAACTGACTTCAGATTTCTCTAAAACTTTCGCAGCAACACTTTCTTTTTCATCTATCAGTCCTAACAATAAATGTTCTGTACCAACATAACCATGCTTTAATCTTTTTGATTCATGCCTGGCAAATTCCAAAACATGTTCTGCCATCTTAGTATACTTCTTATGCATTTGGTAATCCTCCTGCTTTATTAGGCTTCGTCAATAGCCTTTCCTATATCATTACGCATATATTTATTTTCAAAATCTATCCATTTTGTTGCTTCATATGCATTCTTTCTTGCTTCTTTTAAATCTTTTCCTTTTGCTGTTACACCAAGCACTCTTCCGCCATTTGTAACGATACCTTTATCTGTTTTCTTTGAACCGGCATGGAATACATAGTATCCGTCCTTACCTTTGAAGTTATCAAGTCCATTGATAACAAATCCTTTTTCGTATTTAACAGGATATCCGTCTGATGCCAGCACAACACATACTGCGGCATTATCTTCAAACTGTAAATCAACTTTATCCAATGTACCATCAATACATGCTTCAATTACTTCAATTATGTCATTCTTCATTCGTGGAAGTACAACCTGTGCTTCAGGGTCCCCAAATCTTGCATTGTACTCAAGAACTCTTGGTCCTTTTTCGGTAAGCATAAGACCAAAGAAAATAATACCCTTAAATTCTCTTCCTTCTGATGCCATTGCATCTACAGTTGCCTGATAGATATATTTATTACAGAAATCATCAACCTCTTTTGTGTAGAACGGGCTTGGTGAAAAAGTACCCATTCCCCCTGTATTTAAACCTTTATCTCCATCTAAAGCTCTCTTATGGTCCTGAGCTGATGTCATTGTCTTAATTGTCTTTCCATCAACATATGAAAGGACAGAAACTTCTCTTCCTGTCATAAATTCTTCTATAACAAGCCTGTTTCCGGCATTTCCAAACTGTTTATCAAGCATTATTGTCTTAACGCCTTCTTTTGCCTCTTCAAGAGTATTACAAATCAAAACACCCTTTCCGAGTGCAAGGCCGTCTGCCTTTAATACAATCGGAAAATCTGCAGTTTCAAGATATTTAACCGCTTCATCAGCAGAATCAAAATTCTCATATGCTGCAGTCGGGATATTATATTTTTTCATTAAATCTTTTGAAAATGCTTTTGAACCTTCAAGAATAGCAGCATTTTTTCTTGGACCAAATACTCTTAATCCTTCTGCCTCAAATGCATCAACTATTCCGCCAACTAAAGGGTCGTCCATGCCTACAATTGTTAAATCGATATTTTTTTCTTTTGCAAATGATACTAATTTATCAAATTCCATTGCACCTATTGAAACACATTCTGCATATTCTTCAATACCTGCATTTCCCGGAGCGCAATATATCTTATCAACCTTTGGACTCTGTGCAACTTTCCATGCTATAGCATGTTCTCTTCCGCCACTTCCGACTATTAAAACTTTCATGTCTGCCTCCTGCTTATCACTCTGTAATAATTACTCTGCCATCTTCAACACGAACCCTGCCATTTGCAATTAAATCAATCGCTTTTGGCATTATTTTCCACTCTGCTTCTTCCATCACTCTTAACTGTAATTCTTTCGGTGTATCACCCTGTTTTATTTCAACAGCTTTCTGTAAAATAATAGGACCTGTATCTGTTCCGGCATCTACAAAATGACATGTTGCACCGGTAACTTTTACACCTCTTTTTAAAGCTTCTTCATGAACCTTAAGCCCGTAAAAGCCTTTTCCGCAAAATGATGGAATTAATGATGGGTGTATATTTATTATGCGGTTTTGATATTCTTCTGTCATCTCTTTTGGAATTACAACTAAAAATCCCGCAAGTACAATTAAATCTGCCCCGCTTTTTCTTACGCCTTCAAGCAAAGCTTTATTAAATAACTCTCTGTTTTCAAAATCTTTAGGTGAAATGCACTGTGCATTAATACCTTTTTTCTCAGCTCTTTTAAGTGCAAATGCATCTTTGTTATTACTTATTACAGTAACAATTTCAGCATTTGTGATTGTTCCATTATCAATTGCATCAATTATTGCCTGAAGATTAGTTCCTCCGCCAGACACCAAAACTGCAATTTTTAGCATAATGTAACTCCTTTCTCGCCTCTTTGGATTCTGCCTACTACATATGGTGCTTCACCGGCTGATTTAATTGCTTCCATTGTCTTATCTACATCAGCTTCATTAACGGCAACAACCATACCAAGACCCATGTTAAATGTATTATACATCATATGTTCTTCTATATCACCATCTTTTGATAACATATCAAAAATTGGCAGTACAGGATAGCTGTTTTTCTCAATTACAGCGTGTGTATCATCTTTTAACATACGCGGAATATTTTCATAGAAACCGCCACCTGTAATATGACTGCAGGCTTTAACTCTTACTCCTGCATCTTTAATGGCTTTTAATGCTTTAACATAAATTCTTGTAGGTACGATTAAAGCCTCTCCAAGTGTCTGGCCTAAACTGTCATAATATGTATCAAGAGCTTCTCTCTTCATGTTAAATACTTTTCTTACAAGAGAAAAACCATTGCTGTGAATACCGCTTGAAGCCATTCCGATAAGGATATCTCCATGTTTTAATGTATCACCTGTTATTATATCTTTCTTATCAACAACACCTACGGAAAATCCTGCAAGGTCATACTCGTCTGCCGGCATAAGTCCCGGGTGCTCTGCTGTTTCTCCACCAATTAAAGCACAGCCTGCCATCTTACATCCTTCTGCAACACCACTTACGATAGTTGCAATTTTTTCCGGATAATTTTTACCACATGCAATATAATCAAGGAAAAATAATGGTTCTCCACCTGCACAGGCAACATCATTTACACACATTGCAACACAGTCAATTCCGATTGTATCGTGTTTATCTAAAACAAATGCAAGCTTTACTTTTGTTCCACAGCCATCTGTTCCTGATAAAAGAACAGGATCTTCCATATTTTTAATACTGCTTAATGAAAATGCTCCTGAAAATCCACCAAGTCCGCCTAAAACTTCAGCACGCATAGTTTCTTTTACATGTTCCTTCATCAATTCTACTGATTTGTATCCTGCCTCAATATCAACGCCTGCTTTTTTGTAATCCATTTTCTTTTCCTCCTGTTACATCTGCTCTAAATATGCTTTATATTTAATTTTTTCAATTTTGTCAGCTTTGGCTTCTACTTTTGCTGCCATTTCTTCTGAATATTTTACGAGTTTAGAATTCAATTCATCATCTTCTATAGCCATGATTTTTGCTGCAAGTATAGCTGCATTTGTTGCTCCATTAATTGCCACTGTTGCAACAGGTATACCTGATGGCATCTGGACAATAGAATAAAGTGAATCAACACCACCAAGAGCTTTTGTCTCAATAGGAACACCGATTACAGGAAGTGGTGTAAGTGCAGCTGCCATTCCCGGAAGATGTGCTGCTCCGCCTGCTCCACCTATAATTACCTTCAATCCACGTTCCTTTGCAGTTCTCATATAATTTAAGAACTTGTCCGGTGTACGGTGTGCAGAAATCACAGTAAGTTCATATTCAATTCCCATACTGTCCAAAAACTCTGCAGCCTTTGCCATAATTTTTAAATCTGAATCACTACCCATTACAATGCCTACTACTGGTTTCATAATATCCTCCTTTAAACAAATGCATCATTGAGACTTTCTGTTCCTTTAAGAACAAATCGTCCGTTTTTTATAATATCAATTTTAACAGGTCCGTCCTGCACATTTTTATATGCATCAGACAGCTTTTTAATATTATCTTCTTTAATTATTACAGACAAACTGCCAAGCTCATCATAAGGAATTGTTATATCAGTATGACAGTTAAAATATGCCTTGCTTATATCTTCTTTTCTAATTAATGTATGCTCATTATCTCTTGCTATAATCTCTTTTCCATCAGGATTATAAACAGGAGTATCCTCCTGCCAGCTGTAACATGTATCACCTACAGCAAAATGAGGTCCCATCTTTTCAGCAATAAGAATCGGCATCTTTGGTGCCAGTTTGTATTTATCCGTAACTACATATGCAGTTGTATTTGTACCAATTGCAAATTCTCCCATAGGGAGTGTATCATGATGAAACAAAACATTTTCTTTAACATATTTTCTGTTATCCTGCTCTGATTCAAAATTAGTACAGTTATAATCTGAAATCATTCCATCTTCAAAATGAACTTCCAGATTTTTATATTCAAGTTCATTCAAAAATACTTTTTTAACATGAAGACACCCATTTGTTCCTTTTAACTGAGGTGATGTAAATACTTCTCCGACCGGAATATTTACATCCGCAACACAGTTTTCAAATATTGTCTGTTTATCCGGATTATCTAATGGGTGAAGTGACACATTAAGGTCTGTCTTATTTCCATTCATTCCTTCAATATGAACATATTCGCCCAAATCAAGAATATCTATTATTGACTGCTGGATAATCTCATATTTCTTATAATCCAGTGTATTTATTTTAACAATCTCGTTAAAAATCTCTTCAAACGGTTCTCCGATTTCAGGCAATGGAAATGCTATAATTGTAAAACTTCTCTCATCACCATGAATATATTCATTAACTATCTGGCCGGAAGCTGCCGCAAGTTCAACTGCAAGCTTCTGTTTCGAAGAAGTTAATATATAATTTTCTTCTTTTGCAACAGGAGCAAATGGTTCTTCACCAAAAACTTCCATAACAGCCGGACCCGCAAACCCTGCTGCCTGCTCTTTAAATTTCTCATATGCACATTTTAAAGCACCGAGTCTTCTCTCTACATATGCTTTATCAAGGAACAATGCCCTGTCATTTTTATGGTCATAAATATACTGTCTGTTCACAGCAGCACCTTCATAACCGATACGATTATGGACACATGAATCTGAAGCAGGATAAATTGCAGGCTCAAGTCCCATATTTTTAAAATTTCTAACAGCTTTTCTTATTATCCGCTCAAACCCAAGATGATATCTTACATTTACTATACTCTTTATCGAAATATCTTTATTAGTATTTATAAAACCCATTCTGTAGCCTTCTGTAAATACATCGGCAAGATTATCAATCTGTTCCTGGGTCATTGAATTTAAAAGTTCTGCAGTTTTTATTTCATTATCAGTTATAAACTGTCCAAATCTGTACAGATATCTTATGTCTGTCAAATCTGAATTCATAATTATATCTGTTGCAAAGGTTCTTGTAACATCTAACTGCTGTGAAATTCTGTCTTCTAACATATCATCAGAATAATCACTTATGAACCAGTATAAAATCTGTTCTATCTGCTTTGGAGTCACAAACTCGTCCTCAAAACAGTTAAAAACTTCAACAAACAATTCACAATGTATAAGCAGTGGTATTAAATCAGTTTCAAAAACACTGTTTATAACACTTCTTATCTCGCTCAAAAGGAATGACAGTAATCTTCCATAGTCAACTCCAAATTTATCTGCCGCATATGCAGGATTGGCATAACTTGTACTATAATTTTCAGGAAAAATGTCTTCATATAACTGTGTATTAATATTTTTCAACTCTTCAAGTGACATATTTTCAAGCTCATTTGCCGATGTTTTATCAAATAATCGTTTCAGCATATTTAGATATGCTGCTGTACTCTGAAAATATTCATCATAAATATTACCATTCTGAGTATTTTCTATCTCAACTATTCTCTCAGAAATAATATTCATTCTTTCCTGTAATTTACTGTTCTCTTCTGCAAACCTCTCACGGTAATCCATTAAAAGGTCCTCCTTTTATATTCCAATCACAAACAGGCAAGCCCATGCAATTGTAATTATTATATTAATTATAAACCCAATATAGGCAGGTAATTTGTCAATATCTGCTTCAATTGAACCAAGTATTGCAAATACCAGTCCTATTACAGATGTAATTATGGCAACAATACCACACGCACCAACAGTTATTCCCGCATTTCCACGACTACTGCCCGAAATAATTACCAGAACAACTGCTGCTATAAGTGAAATCACACCTAAAATTATTGAGAAAATTCCTTTTTGCGAAACCTTTTGTTCTCCAAAAGACAAATTACTCTTTTTCTTCATTGGAACCTCCTTTATGATATGAATCATATATATAACGACACAGCCGGTATAAAATATAGCCTGAAAAACCCCCGAGTGTGTTCAGCAGTAAATCATCCACATCAAAGCTTCCCAATTTTGTAAACAGTTGAACAATCTCTATAAGCAGACTAAATTCAAATGACATTAAACTTATCAGAACAACATTATATTTATAATTTGTTAATGTAGGCATCAGAAAACCAAATGGCATAAAAACAACAAAATTACCCACTACATTTGCAAAGAAAACATAATAACCTACTACATCACGATATTTCACAAACCGCTTTATTTCACTGAATAAAACAAGATTATAGTGATAATCTGACTGCTCCATTCTGTCTGCACCAAATACCAGAAACAAAAGTACTATTATATATACCAAAAAAGCTATTCTGGTTATTATTCTTTTTATTTTTTTATGCTCTTTCATATAAATCAAAATAACATATCAGATTTGCTCTTTAAGAGTTTTGCGCCATTAACAATTGTTAATATTCCGCAGACAACACCTGCTATGAGTGTTATAATACCGATTGCAATACTGCAGCCGCCAACTTTTTTTACTGTCTTATAGCTTTTTTCCTGCATATCAAATCCTCCTATACACCATACTGTTTATAATACTCATCAATTGAAGCTTTAAGCTTCTCATCTATTATAATTTTTCCTTTATAAGGTTTCATATATAAATGTTCTATGACTTCTTTCATTGTAACGATTGCTGTTGTCTTAAGTCCATAGTTTTCTTCAATCTCTTTTAATGCACTCTTAGTTCCTTTTCCTCTTTCCATTCTGTCAACTGAGACAACAAGCCCAAGAGGTGTAACATCGCCCTGTGCTTTAATTATTGGCAATGTTTCCTGAATTGATGTGCCTGCTGTTGTAACATCTTCTATTATTACAACTTTATCACCGTCATTAATAGGACTTCCAAGAAGAATACCTTTATCACCGTGGTCTTTGACTTCTTTTCGGTTAGAGCAGTAACGGATATCCTTACCGTAATGCTCGCTTATAGCCATAGTTGCAGCTACAGTAAGTGGAATACCTTTATATGCAGGTCCGAAAAGCACATCAAAATCAAAGCCAAATGCTGATTCAATTGCTTTTGCATAATACTCGCCAAGCTTTCTTAACTGTGCTCCTGTACGGTAAAAGCCTGTATTTACAAAAAACGGTGTATTTCTTCCACTCTTTGTAATGAAATCTCCAAATTTTAAAACTTCACAGTCTATCATAAATTCGATAAATTCTTCTTTATATCTTTCCATTATGCTTATCTCCTTGTCAAATGCGTTTATTCTGATATTTTATCATATATAAACTCTGTTTTCAATGTGATTGTTACAGCTGCTATTTAACAGCACCAATTAAATCATTTATATCATCTATATTATATTTTGACATATAATTTTTAATACCTTCTATTGTATCAAGTGTTGCTCTTGGGTTAGTGAAGTTCGCGGTTCCAATTGATACTGCGCTTGCTCCGGCCAATATAAATTCCATCGCATCATCACCATTACAGATTCCCCCCATACCAATTACGGGTAAATTAACTGCATTGCAGACCTGATAAACCATTCTTACCGCAATCGGTTTTACTGCAGGGCCTGACATTCCACCTGTCTTATTTGCAATTGCAAATGTTCTCTTATTGATATCAATTTTCATTCCGGTAAGTGTATTTATCAAAGATAACGCATCTGCACCACCGGATTCTGCTGCTTTTGCAGTTTCCGTAATATCTGTAACATTAGGACTTAATTTCATAATAACCGGCTGCTTTGCATATTTTTTTATTTCTTTTGTTATGTCTTCAACAGACTTTGGATTCTGTCCGAATGCAATTCCGCCTTCTTTGACATTAGGACATGAAATGTTAATTTCGAGCAAATCAACACTTTCATCTGAAAGCCTTTCCACAACTTCACAGTAATCTGCAGTTGTCTTTCCACATACATTAACAATAACTTTACAGTCATATTTCTGTAAAAACGGTAAATCTCTTTCTATAAATAAATCAATACCCGGATTCTGTAAGCCTATGGCATTTAACATTCCACCGTAAGTCTCTGCAATTCTCGGCGCCGGATTGCCTGCCCACGGAACATTTGCAACACCTTTAGTTACAACTGCTCCCAGTTTATTCAAATCAACAAATTCGCTGTATTCTGCTCCTGAACCAAATGTTCCTGATGCTGTCATAACAGGATTCTGAAGTTCAACACCTGCAATATTTACTTTCATGTTCATTAGAATTCCACCTCCTGTGCAAGAAATACAGGGCCATCTTTACAGATTCTTTTATTATTTACATTTGTGTGATGGTCTTTATTCTTAGATTTACAGACACAGGCAAGACATGCTCCTATTCCGCATGCCATCTTCTCTTCCATTGAAATCCATGTCTCGATATTATTCTTCTGTCCATATTCTTTTAATGCCCTGAGCATTGGTGTAGGACCACACGCATATATTATGTCTGCACTGAGATTATTTTCTTCTATTGCATTCAAAACATTTCCTTTTGTGCCAACTGAACCGTCTTCAGTAGCTATGTATACATCTGCATATTTTTTCAATTCATTAACAAGAAATGTCTGCCTGTCCCTGTATCCTAAAATAATCTGTTTCTCACAGTCAAGCTGTTTTGCAAGTTCAAGCATTGGAGGTATGCCTATACCGCCCCCAATAAGAAAAGCTTTCTTGCTCTTAAGAGGAAAACCGTTTCCCAAAGGACCCATAACTTCTATTAATTTTCCTGAATGATATCCACAGAATTCCTCTGTACCTTTACCGGCAACTCTGTATACAAGCTGTAGGGCACCATCAACTCTGTCTATTTCACATATACTTATAGGACGCGGCAATATACGGCTTCCATCATTACAATACAATGAAACAAACTGTCCCGGGACAGCTTCTGAGGCAATGTTATCATTTTTAAGCCACATGCTGTAAATATTATCAGCAATCTCTTCCTGACGGATTATGATTGCAGTTTCTTTATACTTTCCCATATTAAACGCTCCTTATTTTGCTGCCTTTAATGCACCGTCAATATCCGTAATCATATCCTTTACTGCTGCTCTTGAAGCATCAGCAAAATTTTCTTCTCCGTATGATGCATATTTTTCCTGTTTGTAAGCTGCAATAATTCCTCTTGATGAATTTACTATTGCACCAAGTCCGTCTTCATTAAAGTAATTAACAAGGTCCGCACCTTTACCGCCCTGTGCACCGTAACCCGGCACTAAAATAAATGATTTTGGCATAACTTTTCTTAATACTTTACCCATTTCAGGATATGTAGCACCAACTACAGCACCGATATAGCTGTAATTTTCGCCCATGTGCTCTTCTCCCCATTTTGAAACCATCTCGCCTACATGTTCATACAATGGTCTTCCATCAACAAGTCTGTCCTGAAATTCACCGCTTGAAGGGTTAGATGTTTTAACTAAAATAAAAAGTCCTTTGTTTTCTTCTTTACATACATCGATAAACGGTTTGATTCCGTCACTTCCAAGATATGGATTTACTGTTGCAAAATCTTCATCGAATAAAGAATACTGTTTGGAGCCGACAGTTACTTTTCCAAGATGAGCTGTTGCATAAGCAGCTGATGTAGAACCTATATCTCCTCTTTTCACATCACCGATTACAACCAAATCTTTTTCTTTACAATATTCGATAGTCTTTTTGTATGCCTTAAGTCCTTCTATTCCAAACTGTTCATACATTGCAATCTGTGGTTTAACAGCAGGAATAAGGTCATATACAGCATCAACAATCTGCTTATTATACTGCCATACAGCTTCTGCGGCACCCTCAAGTGTTTCTCCATATTCTTTAAATGCAGCTTCTTTGATATGATTTGGAATATAATTCATCATTGGGTCAAGTCCCACAACTATAGGTGCATTTAATTTTTTTATTTTATTACATAATTTATTTATCATTGTAAATATTCCTCCATCTTATTTTCTGTTTTTAGAATCATCATATACAATTTTTCCGCCGCAAATTGTATTTTTTACTTTTCCTTTTACTTTCATGCCAATAAACGGGCTGTTCTTTGCTTTAGACATAAAATCTTCAGCCTTAATTGTATACTCGGCTTCTGGGTCAAATATAACAATATCTGCTGTCTTACCCTCTGTAATAGTACCTTTGTCTATATTTATTATTCTGGCAGGATTATAACTCATCTTCTCTGCCATCTGCATTTTGGTAATGAAGCCGCCCTCTACAAGATATGTGTAGGTAAGAGCCGCTGCTGTTTCAAGCCCGATTATTCCAAAAGGCGCTTTAGCAATTGAAAGCTTCTTCTCGTCTTCGTGATGAGGTGCATGGTCTGTTGCAATAACATCCATAATATCATCTGCAAGGCCTTTTCTTAAAGCTTCAACATCTGCTTTTGACCTTAATGGAGGATTCATTTTGTAGTTGGCATCATCTCCTGGTATATCGTCCTCTGAAAGCACAAAATGATGAGGGCAGACTTCTGCTGAAACTTTTATACCCTTTTCCTTTGCAATTCTTACTTCTTCTACACTTTCTGCTGTTGAGCAGTGGCATAAATGTAAATGTACACCTGTCTCTTTAGCAAGCAGAATATCTCTTATAACTATAACATCTTCTACACTATTAGTAATTCCATGCACATGGAGTTCTTCTGCCTTAACTCCGGCATTAATTGCTCCATCTTTTGCAAGTGTCTTATCCTCACAATGTGCCATGACAGGAATATCAAGTTCTTTTGCAATATTCATGGCTTTGACATATAAGTCAAGATTCATAACAGATTTACCGTCTTCGCTTATTGCAGGACTTCCGGCTTCTACCATATCTGCTATATCTGCAAGTTCTTCACCGGCCTGTTTTTTTGAAATTGCACCAATCTGCAATACATTTATTGGAGAAACAGCCTTTGCCTTGTTGTGTATAAAATCTACTCTGTCCTTATTATCTATAACCGGTTTAGTATTTGGCATTGCACATATTGTTGTGTATCCTCCATGAGCCGCCGCTCTTGATTCGGTCTCAACATTGCCTTTATATTCAAATCCCGGTTCTCTTAAATGAACATGCAAATCTATAAACCCGGGCATAACATAACAACCTTTTGCATCAATCACTCTGTCTGCATCTTCTTTAATTTTCTCAGATATTTTCTTAACAGTGTCATCTTCAATAAGTACATCTGTAATTTTCTCTGTTTTTGTCTCAGGGTCAATAACCAGACCGTTTTTTATTAAAACTTTCATATACACGCTCACTTTCTTTCATATAGAATTTTTCAATCTCTACTTAAATACAGATATAACAAAAAATCTTTTTA
>CAJJNI010000019.1 GCA_905193085.1 uncultured Lachnospiraceae bacterium
GATGAGATATTAATGAGCATGCAAGACTGGGTTGATCAAACGAATCAGTTTTTGGTGAATAATAGGCGAAATGTACTGGGTGGAAAGGGGAAGATTTCTCATGATACTGCTATGCAGAAGGCTAAAAAAGAGTATGAAGTATTTAGGGTTAAACAAGATAGAGAATATGTTTCTGAATTTGATAGGGAAGTAGAAAAGTATCTTAAAGGTTGAGAATAATTATAAATGATTGTGAAAGTTCCATATAAAAATTTAAAATTAAAAATAGATGGGTAAAGAGTCGTGAAAAACTTTTCTGGAAATGTTAAAGGATTTAATACAATTGGAAAAGAAATATTTTGAAAAAATCAAATAGAGATTTATAAGAAATACAGGGAAAGATGATTTGAAATTTTATATAGACTAGTCGATTTACTATATGCCTTTATATTGTTAGATAGTTATGAAATTAAAAATAGAAAAATTGAATCAAACTTGAAGATGTAAATGAATCAGAAACTTGACTATAATTGTTATTAAAAAATGAGCGTGAAATAAAATAATCACATAATTTAATTTGTACAGTTTAAATTGACAAAGGCATTGTGTTGTGTGAAGTGCGTTAGAACAGTTTATATACTAATGAGGAAGTAGAAAGTGAACTGTCGTAATAAAATATTTAAGAAAGGTTGCGAAAGATATGAGCAATTTAGTATTACTTGTTGGAAATGGACTAACAGTAGATTTGATGAATTGTATTTCTAAATTAGAAAAAATTAATACCAAAAATTTATTTAGAAATGGCGATAAAGTAGAATGGCCCGATGGCTCCAATGAAAAAGGATTTTTATCCTATAAACATTGCAGAAATCTTTGGAATTTGGGTGCAAGACCATCCATGAATGATGAGGAAGCACAAAATCTGATAGAAGAAATTATATCATGTGCGAATACAATTCCTAAAAATATGTTGGATGATAAGAGTGAAAATATATATGTAAACGCATATTTTGAATTGGTTGCATATATTAAGCAGCTATTTATTATGTATGATAATGAAATTACAGAAAAAGATTTATCTAGTGATGGTGTTGTGAATTGGGGATGGTACAAGCTTTTAAAGAATGCTTATAACAGTAGCAAATATGAGAATGTATATATTATAACATATAATTATGATGTATATTTAGAAAGAGTTTTAAGAGTACATAATATTCCGTTTGATGTGGTAGGCATTGAAGAAAATGGAAATAAAATACAAATAATAAAGCCACATGGGTCTATTAGTTTTTGTCATAGGAGTATAAATGATAAAGATACATATGATATTAAGAGATCATCTGTTTTATATGAAGCAGAATTAAAAAATTTTGAAGTGAAATATGAAGGATTGGATGAAAATTATTCAGTATATGCCTTAATCCCACCTTCAGGTGATTCTACAAGGATGTTGTTTAAATGGGCAGAAGAATTGAGATTTAGAGAAAAAGAAATAATTAGTAACTTACAGGAAAATGACAAAATAATTGTATCGGGATTATCATATTGGCATGTAGATAGAAAAGAAATAGATGATATTTTGACAAATATTAGTTCAAAAGCTAATGTATATATGGTAAATCCTAATCCACCTAAAGTTCTAAATGCGGTTTTAACATGTATTTTTGATAATTATATTTTATATACAAGTTCAGAAGAATTGGGAGGTATATTATGAAAAATATAAAAATATTAAGAAGAGATTCAACAAGAATAACCATTTCAGAGTTCTATGAAAAGTATAAGTTGGAAAAGTATAATTTTTCACCTAATTATCAACGACGTGGAGATGTTTGGAGTGAAGAAAAACAAGCATTTCTTCTTGATACTATTTTAAAGAATTACCCAATGCCTCCTATTTTTTTGCATCAAAGAATTGATGAGGAAACAGGTGCTACAAAATATGATGTTATTGATGGAAAACAAAGACTTACTGCCATAGTTAAATTTTTACAAGGAAATCTCGCATTACCACAGGATTTTGATGAAGGAATGTACGGAGATCCTAAATTAAATGGAATTTACTTTAAAGATTTGGATGAGGAATTGTCAGAATATAAAAAGCAACTTTGGCGATATTCAATTACTGTGGAATATGTTGATACAGATGAATTAGAGATAATTGATAATATTTTTGACCGTTTAAATCGTAATGGAGAACCTTTAGAGATGCAAGAGTTAAGAAAGGCAAAATATCATGATTCAGAGTTGATGAAATTGATTGAGAAATGTTGTGATTGTGTTGATTGGGATAAGCTAAGTGGAATTAAGTTTAATCGCATGCAGGATCAAGAATTTGTATCAGAACTATTATTTATTATTTTAGAAGGAGAAGTAGATAATGGTGATACTAATAGTACTTTAGATAGTAAGTATAAAAGTTGGAGTGAAAAGATAACTGCTCAAAATACTGAATGGTATTTCGAAAAATTTAAAAATGCAATGAATTATATTAATGAGTTAGAGTTAGATTTTAACAAATATAAAATAAGAGGTGTTAGTCATTTTTATGTATTATTTGCTTTAAGTAATTTTTTGTGTGAGAATTCTCAGTATGACCAAAAAGAGATTTCAAATAGGTTAAATGAATTTTATACAAGATTACGTAAAGGGGATAAAGCGACAATAATAGATGATTATAGAATAAGTATGCAATCAAGGACTCGTTCAAAATCTCAAAGAGAGAAGAGATTTTTAGCATTAAAAGAATATTGTTTAAAATAATTTTATGATTTTAAAATTTTAAAGTTAAGTATTTCTGGAATACAGAATCTCTTTAATGTTAATAATTTTGTGACTTTTTATAGTTTGACTTTATAAAGTTATTTAGTAGGTAATTTATTTTTTGTGATTTTGAACTTTTGATACAAATGGAGGAATTTACCATGAATGAGTTCAAATTAAAAGCCCCATATAAACCAACCGGAGACCAGCCGCAGGCGATTGAAGCTCTTGTAAAAGGGTTTAAGGAAGGCAACCAATTCCAGACTTTATTAGGAGTTACCGGCTCTGGTAAGACATTTACCATGGCTAATATTATACAGCAGCTTGGCAAACCGACCCTTATACTTGCCCATAATAAGACACTTGCAGCTCAGTTGTACGGTGAAATGAAAGAATTTTTTCCGGAGAATGCAGTTGAGTATTTTGTGTCATACTATGATTACTATCAGCCGGAGGCATATGTTCCGTCGACTGACACTTATATTGCAAAAGATTCGTCAATAAATGATGAGATTGATAAATTAAGACTGTCAGCGACAGCAGCACTTATAGAGAGAAAAGATGTTATAATTGTCTCAAGTGTTTCATGTATATACGGATTGGGAAGTCCTATAGATTATAAGCAGATGATGTTGTCACTTCGTCCGGGCATGGAAAAAGACAGAGATGAAGTTATAAGACGACTTATAGATATGCAGTATACAAGAAATGAAATGGAATTTAAGAGAGGTACATTCCGTGTTAATGGAGATGTGCTTGATGTGTATCCGGCAGATTATACGGATATGGCAATCAGAATAGAATTTTTCGGAGATGAGATAGACAGAATAACACAGACAGATGTTATGACAGGAGAAATTCGTGGAAGACTGGAGCATATTGCAATATTTCCTGCATCACATTATGTAGTTCCACAGGAAAAGATAAAGCTTGCGGCACAGTCAATTGAAAAAGAACTGGAAGAAAGAGTTAAATATTTTAAAAGTGAAGACAAACTTATAGAGGCGCAGAGAATTGCCGAGAGGACAAATTTTGATATAGAGATGCTTAAAGAGACAGGATTTTGTTCGGGAATTGAGAATTATTCAAGGCATTTGTCACAACTTCCTCCGGGAGTAGCACCGCAGACATTGCTTGATTATTTCCCTGATGAATTTCTTATGATAGTTGATGAGTCGCATATGACAATACCACAGGTAAGGGGAATGTATGCGGGTGACCAGGCGAGAAAGACTTCTCTTGTTGATTATGGGTTCAGACTTCCGTCCGCAAAGGACAACAGACCGCTTAATTTTGAAGAATTTGAGGGCCATATAGACCAGATGTTATTTGTATCTGCAACACCGTCAGTGTACGAAGAAGAGCATGAACTGTTCCGGGCAGAGCAGATTATAAGACCTACAGGTCTTCTTGACCCAAAGGTAGAAATTCACCCTGTAGAGGGGCAGATTGACCACCTTATCGGAGAAATTAATAAAGAGATTGCAGGTAAGAATAAAGTTATGGTTACTACTCTTACTAAAAAGATGGCAGAGCATCTGACAGATTACATGCGTGAAGTTGGAATAAGGGTAAGATATTTACATTCAGATATAGATACATTAGAGCGTCAGGAAATAATAAGAGATATGCGTCTTGATGTTTTTGATGTTCTTGTTGGTATTAACTTACTCAGAGAAGGTCTTGATATTCCTGAAATCACGCTTGTTGCAATACTTGATGCAGATAAAGAAGGTTTCCTTCGTTCAGAAACATCTCTTATACAGACAATCGGTAGAGCCGCACGTAATGCCAATGGACATGTAATAATGTACGCTGATGTAATGACAGATTCAATGAAAGCTGCGATAGACGAGACTAACAGAAGGCGTATCGTTCAGGAAAAATATAATGAAGAGCATGGCATTACTCCGCAGACAATTAAGAAATCAGTGCGTGATTTAATTAGTATATCAAAAGAAATAGAAAAAGAAGAAGAGGAATTAAATAAAGATATAGAGTCAATGAGCAGAAAAGAGTTAGAAGAACTCATTAAGAAGACTGAAAAGAAGATGAAAAAGGCAGCGGTCGAATTAGATTTTGAATCGGCAGCAGAATTAAGAGACAGGCTTATTGAGCTGAAAAAAAGTTTGCAGGATTTTGAATAGTGGAGGCATATAATGGCTAGTAAAGATATAATACGACAATATATTAAAATAAGAGGGGCTGCGGAAAATAATCTTAAAAATATTGATGTTGATATACCGAGAAATGAATTTATAGTGCTAACAGGACTTAGCGGTTCAGGCAAGTCATCACTGGCATTTGATACAATTTATGCAGAAGGACAGAGAAGATATATGGAGTCTCTTTCTTCATATGCAAGACAGTTCTTAGGGCAGATGGAAAAACCAAATGTAGAGAGTATAGAAGGGTTATCTCCGGCAATTTCAATAGACCAGAAATCAACTAACAGAAACCCGCGTTCAACAGTAGGAACTGTTACGGAAATATATGACTATCTGCGTCTTCTTTATGCAAGAATAGGTATACCGCATTGTCCTAAATGCGGAAAAGTAATTGAGCGTCAGACAGTAGACCAGATGGCAGATAAAATAATGACTCTTGAAGAGGGTACAAGAATACAGCTGCTTGCGCCGGTTGTAAGAGGAAGAAAAGGAGAGCATGCCAAAGTTTTTGAGCGGGCAAAAAAAAGCGGCTATGTCAGAGTTTCAGTTGACGGAAATTTGTACGATTTATCGGAAGAAATTAAACTTAATAAAAATGTTAAACATAATATAGAAATAGTAGTAGACCGTCTTATAATTAAACCCGGAATAGAGAAGAGATTAAGAGATTCTATAGAGAATGTACTGGGTATTGCAGAAGGTCTGCTTATAGTTGATGTAGTAAAGGGCGGGCAGATGACATTCAGTCAGAATTTTTCATGCCCTGACTGTCAGATTGCAGTGCCGGAATTAGAGCCAAGAAGTTTTTCGTTTAATAATCCGTTCGGGGCATGTCCTGTATGTGCCGGACTTGGATTTAAAATGGAATTTTCAGAAGATTTAATTATACCGGACAAGTCGCTTAGTATAATGGAAGGTGCCATTGCTGTCATGGGCTGGCAGTCATGCAATGATAAATCATCATTTTCATATGCAATACTTGATGCACTTTCAAAGGAATACAACTTTAGTCTGGACACACCGTTTCAGGATTATCCGGACAATATAAAATACATTCTCATACATGGAACAGATGGGCATTGCGTAAAAGTAAGTTATAAGGGCAGGCGTGGAGAAGGTGTATATGATATAGCCTTTGAAGGAATTATAAAGAATGTCCAGAGGCGTTACAGAGAGACCGCTTCAGAGACAATAAGGCAGGAATATGAAACATTTATGCAGATAACTCCATGTAACGAGTGTAAAGGCATGAGACTTAGCAAGACAAGTCTGGCTGTTACTGTTGCCGACAAAAATATATATCAGATGACTGAAATGTCAGTACAGAATTTGTTAAAGTTTTTTGAAAATATTGAGTTATCACAGTCGCAGAAATTAATAGGTGAACAGATAATAAAAGAAATTAAATCGAGAGTTGGTTTTCTTAATAATGTTGGTCTTGACTATCTTACACTTGCAAGAAGTACAGGAACTCTTTCAGGCGGTGAAGCTCAGAGAATAAGACTTGCAACCCAGATTGGTTCAGGGCTTGTAGGTGTAACATATATTCTTGATGAGCCGAGTATAGGTCTTCACCAGAGAGACAATGATAAACTTCTTGATGCACTCATGAATCTGAAAAATCTTGGAAATACACTTGTAGTTGTTGAACATGATGAAGATACAATGAGAAAAGCCGATTATATCGTAGATATAGGTCCGGGTGCAGGTTCGCATGGCGGAGAAGTAGTGGCATGCGGAACAGCAGAAGAAATAATGAAATGTGAGAAGTCAATTACAGGGCAATACTTAAGCGGAAAAATTAAAATACCTGTTCCTGATGTAAGAAGAGAGCCTGCAGGCTGGCTTACAATAAAAGGTGCGGCAGAAAATAATCTTAAAAACATTGATGTAGATATTCCGTTGGGAATCATGACATGTGTTACAGGTGTGTCAGGTTCCGGAAAAAGTTCTCTTATAAATGAAATCCTGTATAAGCATCTTGCAAGAGATTTAAACAGGGCGAGAACTATTCCGGGTAAACATAAAGGAATAGAGGGAATAGAACAGCTTGATAAAGTAATTGATATTGACCAGGCACCGATAGGAAGAACGCCACGCTCTAATCCGGCAACATATACAGGTGTTTTTGACATGATAAGAGATTTGTTTGCGGCAACAGCCGATGCCAAAGCCAAAGGATATAAAAAAGGCAGATTCAGTTTCAATGTAAAGGGCGGCAGATGCGAGGCTTGTTCAGGTGATGGAATACTTAAGATTGAAATGAATTTCCTGCCGGATGTGTATGTTCCATGTGAAGTCTGTGGCGGAAAAAGATACAATAAAGAAACTCTTGATGTCAAATATAAAGGCAAAAGTATATTTGATGTGCTTGATATGACCGTGGAGGAGGCATTGTCATTTTTTGAAAATGTTCCTTCAATAAAAAGAAAAATACAGACTCTGTATGATGTGGGTCTTTCCTATGTAAAACTTGGACAGCCATCAACAACCCTTTCAGGTGGAGAGGCACAGCGTATAAAGCTTGCCACTGAACTTGCCAGAAGAAGTACGGGAAAAACAGTATATATTCTTGATGAGCCTACAACAGGACTTCATTTTGCAGATGTTCACAAGTTAATAGAGATTCTGCGCAGATTATCTGAAAATGGAGATACGGTAATAGTAATAGAGCACAATCTTGATGTGATAAAGACCGCTGATTATATCATAGATATCGGTCCGGAAGGTGGAGAAAGAGGCGGTACCGTAATTGCCAAAGGAACCCCTGAAGAAGTTGCCAAAGTAAAGAAATCATATACAGGACAGTATATAAAGAAATATATATGATGCCAGGGTCAAAAGGTCTAAACCCACATGAGCTTGCTCATAGGTGGGTGAAAGACTTTGTGACCCGCCCCGATATGAGCATAAAAGTGGGATGTTAATCCCACGATATGCGAATATTGGGCAGGAGTGTGGGAGCACATAGTGCGGAGCAATCCGCAGGCATCATAATTGGGGGCTTTTGCCCAAAACATTACCTATAAAAAAACACAAACAAAGTGCTTCAGCTCCGTTAAATAATAGAAGAGGATAGTAGTATTTAACGAAGGGAAGCGCTTTGTTTGTTCAAGAGGGAGTGCTGCACAAGTAGCGGCCTGTGCAGCGTGAGTTATGAAAATTATACTAGCAACTGCTAATACAATAAATATGGTAATTTAATTAAGTGATATTTGTATGTTTGAAATGTGAAATAATTGTGAACAATTAAGTTCTTATGTGTGGAATTTTCTTCGTTTGTTACAATTGTAACTGAAATGTAACAAAATCTTTAAAAATACTTGAAAAATATATTAATAATGTGTATTATAAAATCTATGGGTAACAAATATTTTTTATGTAATAAAAGGTAATAATTGTAAGAATAGAGGAAATAACATTGAAAAGAATTAAAAAGGCAATGCTAAGAAACATTTGTGCAGTTTTAGCAGTTGTAGGAAGTGTAACTTATATACTTGGTCCTGTAAATGTTGAGGCTGATGAGTATTATGAAATAGTTGTTGATGGTAAATCATATGGTAGTTACGGAACAAAAAATGAAGCAACTGAAGCTGTAATAGAGGCAAGAGTTAAGGCTAATGAGAAAAGTGAAGATTTAGTATTATCAGATTTTTCTTATGAAATTCAGCAGACAGATAAGAAGAGCAGAACTTCACAGGAAAGCACTGTGGACGAGCTGTGTGAATTAATGTTAGACAACAAAATGGAAAATGTTGTAAGCGGGTATCTTTTAAAAATGGAAGGAAGCAGCATTATGCTTGAAAACAGAGATGCAGTTTTCAGTGTTCTCGACAAGGTCGTTGACACACAGGACCCTTACAATGAATTTTCAATTGTGTTGGAAGATGGAATAGAAGAAGGCCAGAATATAGTAACTGCAAGAATTTCTCCTGTAACACCTGAGATAGCCGGTGATGTTACAGCACTGACATTTGCAAAAGATATAGTTGCTGTGCAGGCATATGGTGTGTCAGATGAGATAATGTCAGTAGATGATGCGGTAGCACAGATTCTTCAGGAAAACAGAATTGGAATTTATGTTACAAGAAAAGAGCAGTATACAGAAGAATATACACTTGATACGCAGTATATAGAAGAAGATGACTGGTATGCTTCAGAAAAAGAAGTTGTGCAGGAAGGCAGTGTAGGTATACATGATGTAACTGCGTTGGTTACATACATTAACGGAACAGAGACAGGAAGAGAAATAACTTCTGATACAGTTGTATCAGAGCCAGTTGCAAAAATTGTTAAAGTTGGAACAAAAGAAAAGCCTACATTTATAAAACCTCTTAACGGAGGTTCGTTCAGTTCTGGATTTGGCAGCAGATGGGGACGGGCTCACGAAGGTGTTGACTGGTCATGTTCTGTTGGAACAACAGTTTTTGCCTCCTGTAAGGGAACTGTGGTATATGCCGGCTGGCAGAATGGATATGGAAATACAATAATAATAAGCCATGGAGACGGACTTAAGACAAGATATGCACATTTAAGTTCAATTCTTGTATCCAACGGACAGTCAGTAGAACAGGGAACTACAATTGGAAAGAGCGGAAATACAGGTAATTCAACAGGACCGCATCTTCATTTTGAAATACTTTTAGATGGAGAGCCGGTTAATCCTCTGAACTATCTGTAATAAAATTTGATAAGTTGAGCCTTATTTTTTGTGAGAATTTTTAATTTACTTTTGTGAAAAATGTGATATAATAAAGAATAGTATGATTTGACTTGGATTAGATTAGATTCTTTAAAATTTGAGGTGCGCTTATGAATCAGCATATAGATAATGAATTGAGTTCTGTTCCAATGCAGGAACAGTATATAATAAAAGGTGGAGTTCCGTTAGTCGGAGAAGTAGAAATCGGTGGGGCAAAGAATGCTGCATTAGGTATTCTTGCGGCCGCAATTATGGCAGATGAGCCAGTTTTAGTAGAAAATTTACCTGATGTACAGGATATAAGATACATGTTGAAAGCTATAGAAGGTATGGGAGCAATCGTGGACAGAATAGATGCACATACAGTTCGTATTAATGGCTCAACAATAGAGAATTTATGTATAGATTATGACTATATCAAGAAAATTCGTGCATCTTACTATCTTCTTGGTGCATTATTGGGAAAATACAGAAGAGCAGAAGTTGCAAGACCAGGCGGCTGTGAAATAGGAAGCCGTCCTATTGATTTGCACATAAAAGGTTTTGAAGCTCTGGGAGCACAGGTGGACTTGGAAGGTGGTCTTATTATGGCAAGAGCAGACCAGCTTGCAGGTGCGCATATCTATTTAGATGTAGTATCTGTAGGAGCAACAATTAATATAATGATGGCTGCTGTTATGGCAGAGGGAAGAACTGTCATTGAGAATGCAGCAAGAGAGCCGCATATAGTTGATGTTGCCAATTTTCTTAACAGTATGGGTGCAAGTATTAAAGGTGCCGGAACAGATGTTATCCGCATTAAAGGTGTGGAACATCTGCATAAGACAGAGTATTCAATTATACCTGATCAGATAGAAGCCGGAACATTTATGGTAGCAGCAGCCGCTACGAAGGGTGATATCATTGTGAAAAATGTTATCCCTAAGCATTTAGAGGCTATAGGTGCGAAGCTTATAGAGATTGGCTGCGAAGTTGAAGAGTTTGATGATGTTGTTCGTGTTGTAGCTTCAAAAGGGTTAAAACACACCAATATAAAAACATTGCCATATCCGGGATTTCCTACAGATATGCAGCCACAGATGTCTACTGTGCTTGCTATATCCAATGGAATCAGTATTGTTACTGAAAGTATATTTGAGAATCGTTTCAAATATGTAGATGAGCTTACCCGCATGGGAGCTAAGATAAAGGTGGAAGGAAACACCGCTATTATAGAGGGTGTTGAGCGTCTTACAGGTGCGGCCGTTTCAGCTCCTGATTTAAGAGCCGGAGCAGCGCTTGTCATTGCAGGTCTTGCAGCTGAAGGGATTACAATTGTAGAAGATATTGTATATATTCAGCGCGGTTATGAGAATTTTGAAGAGAAGCTCAGAATGCTTGGAGCACAGATAGAAAAAGTAACAACAGAGAAAGAAATTCAGAAATTTAAATTAAAAGTCGGATAAAATATAAATCGATTATGCAAAGCTGTTGCACTCATGTCAGTGTGGCAGCTTTTTTGTTTGATTTGTTAAGTTTGTTACAGTTTTGCATCTTGCTTTTTTGTCCATATCAGGGTTGAAAGAAATGTCTTTTATACATTTACTATAATTTATTTCTCGAAATGTGATTAAATTGCAAATAAAAATATATAATAAAAAGAACTACGGCAACATAAAGAAAATCTTTCGTTACCGCAGTTCTTTGTTGGGGGTGTGTGTGATTTTTAATATAAGAAGTATGGAAAATCCGCGGATCTGGTCCGCAACCAATCTGTGAATATCCGTTTTGGATAATTCGTTAAATTATCTCGGTAATTTCCACATCTAATCTCTTTGATAAATCAATATAGTCATCGCCTATTTTTATCATAGGACGAGAAAGATTATTTCTGTTAATCATAACAACTTCGCCAACCTGTCCGTCAGAAAGGCGAACATTATTGTTCATATAAGATGAACCGATTCTTTCCAGGAATGTAAGTATATATTGAGGGTCATATTTCTGAAGACCTTCCTCTTCAAAAATAGAGATAACCTTAAATGGACATAAACCTTTTCTGTAAACTCGTGCTGAAGTCATGGCATCATAAACATCGGCAATTGCCACAAGTTTTGCAAATTCTGTTATTTCTACTGCAGAAAGACCATTAGGATATCCTGAACCATCACATCTTTCATGATGCTGTAAAGCTGTGAGTTTTACCCTTTCATCAAGATTCTGATGCTTGAGAATATCAAAACCTCTCTGTGAATGGCTTTTCATAATATTAAATTCTTCTGGAGTAAGTTTGCCCGGTTTTTTGATGACTTCATCAGGAATACCGATTTTGCCAATATCATGAAGCAGTCCCGCTAAAACTAAAACTTCACTGTCTTCTTTCGATAAATGAAGCCAGCCGGCCATTACATGACAAATTAATGCAACATTCATGCAGTGAGCATATGTAGAATCATCATATGAACGCATGTTATGTATCATATCAAAAATTTCAATACTTGTTGCTCTTGCAGGAATCATGTCACCTGTCTGTGCAATAAGTTTATTTGTGTCAACCGGTTTATCACTCAGTAGGTCGTCCATTGCACCATGAAGAATTTCAGTATTATCAGAGAATTTTTCCTTGAATACGCGGAAATTCTTGCTGTGTGTGATTTTCTCAGAGTAGCTTTCGTTACCTGATGGAACAGAAGTAATAGGACCAACGACATTAACTTCTGAAATGGAATTTGTCTTTAACTGTTCGATAAGAAAGTCTGTTAAAGTAGTATTTGCTGCTATAATAAGCTGGTTGCTGAGTGTAATGATGTCAGAAGCGACCACCATACCAGGGAGCAGATCTTTAGTATAAACAATTCCCATATATTTTCCCTCACTTTATAAAATTATTCAACTGCCTTAATATACTAAGTATAAGAAAAGTTCAATCTGTTGTCAAGTACAGCATTGTTAAAAATATGCAAAAAATCCATTGTTATGAGTGTGTTTTGATGATAAAATGTAAAAAAATAATAAGTTGAGGTCAGTAAATGAAAAAAATTAACATTATATATGAGGATAAATATATTATTGTCTGTCACAAACAGGCAGGAGTGGCTGTACAGACAAAAAATATCAGACAGCAGGATTTAGAAGGAATGCTGTTAAATGAATTAGCTTCGCGTGGTGAAAAGCCGGAAATATATGTAGTTCACAGACTGGACCAGCCTGTTGAAGGAATTATAGTTTTTGCAAAGACAAAAGAAGCGGCTTCATCTTTGAGCAGGCAATTTGCAAAAAAAGACATGGTTAAAGAATATTTTGCTGTTGTGAGTGGGAAATTTGATGAAAAAGATGTTCATTTAGAAGACTATCTTTTAAAGGACGGAAAAAGTAATACTTCACATGTTGTCGATAGCAGTAATTTACAGGCAAAGATTGCTGTGCTTGATTTGAAAGTGATAAAAGATATTGGGGATAATCAGCTTGTTAAAATACATTTAAAGACAGGCCGGCATCACCAAATCAGGGTTCAGCTTGCAAACAGCGGGCACCCTATAATCGGGGACAAAAAATACAATCCTGATTATGTAAACCAAAAAGGTTTTGTTCAGACAGCACTCTGTGCACACCGAATAGTGTTTGAACATCCAGAAACTAAGAAAATTATGGAGTTTAGCGTACAGCCGGAGGCAGAAACCTTTTACGGAAATTGATAATTTTGCGGAGCCATCATTCATACTTTCAGTTGTTTTCTCATACATTGTTACTATTCACATGTAAGGTGAAAAGGAGGAGAAAATGAACGAAAAAGATTTAAAAATTTTGGAACAGTATGATTTGCAGATGGAAAAAATTTATCGTGGAAGAGGCAGTTATTTGTGCGAAGCTGTAGGAAATATTTATTTGTTCAGAGAATATCATGTGTCAGAAGAAAAAGCATGTGCAATAGCACAGATAGTTGATGCTGTGAGTGATGGCACAGATATTCTGGCAGATAAATTTATAAGGAATAAAGAAGGAAATTATATAAGCCGGGACAGGGACAAAATCGGATTTGTCTTAAAAAAATGGTGCCGGGCAAGAGAATGTGATACAAAAAATATTGATGAAATATTAACAGTTGTGCATCATATGGCAAAACTGCATAAAAAATCAGATGAAATAGGTCAGGTTGAATTAAATCAGAATCCTAAAATCTGCCGTGAAGAATTTGAAAAGCGTATAAAAGAAATGAAAAAAGTACGCAATTATATAGTTAAGAAAAAAAGCAAAACAGAGTTTGAACTTCTTTATCTAAAAAGCTTTGACAAATATATGCTTGTTGCGGTAAAGGCACTTGAAGATGTATCAAAATTAAAAGAAAGACCGTTGGAATTATGTCATGGTGATTTTACACAGCACAATGCACTTATAGGAGAAAATGGTATATACATAGTTAATTTCGAAAAATGCCATTATGGTTCACAGATGGAAGATTTATATTTATTTATGCGTAAAATTCTTGAAAAACATGAGTGGAATATAGAAATTGGAAAGAAAATGCTTAATGCTTATATTCAGGAAAAACCGCTTGATAATAATCAGAAACAGGAGTTGTATCTGAGATTTTTATTTCCTGAAAAATTCTGGAAAATATCAAATCACTATTATAATTCAAGAAAAGTGTGGGGGATAGAAAGAAACAAAGGAAAACTGAATAAATTAAATGAGCAGATGGACATAAAACAAAAATTTGTTTATGGACTTTAAGAGGTATTTCCTGTATAATATAAGGGTAGTAAAATAATAAGATTAAAACGGCAAAGGGGTGAAATCTTGAATAGAAGAAAACGCCTGTTGTCAGGCATCGTTTGTTTATGCATTGCAGCTTCGGCGGCCGGATGTGGAAATACTAAAGAATATAATGATGGCAAGAAATATTATTCTGCTCCGAAAGGTACTAAAGAGGTTTCAGGTGCCGCAATTACTAATTCATATGATGCTCAGATGACGGCAGTTGTCAAATATAATAACACTGAAATTGGTATAGTAATTGTAGTAAATGCTGATACAGGTGAAGAATATACAATGACATACAATGACACATTGCAGATTGTAGACAGGTATGGAAATGAAAAGACGATTTCCTATCTCAAAGGCGGAGATGTCATAGATGCATACTATTTAAAAAATGCAGTTCAGCTTACAGGTGTCATTTATAATGATGATGTTTGGGAATATACAGAAGTAAATAACTGGCAGGTTGACACAGAATCAGATTCTGTAACTGTCGGAGATGAAAAGTATTACTATAACAAAGATAAAATATATATAATTTCTGATGGAAATTTTGCAGAATTCCAGGATTTGAACAGCCAGGATATTGTGTCTGTCAGAGGAATCGGCAAGAAAGTGATTTCTATATCTGTAGATAAAGGCCATGGATATATAAAACTTGCCGGCATTGATAAATTTATAGGCGGATGGGTTCAGGTTGGTAAGGTTATTAAGCCAATTAGCCAGGACATGCTTCTTGTAGCACCAGAAGGAAATTATGATGTAAAAATTGTAAAAGACGGATATGGTGGTGCATTAAATGCTACAATTCCAAGAAATGAAGAAGTTACTCTGGATTTTTCAGATGTAAGTGCCAAAATTGTTCAATATGGTACGGTAGAATTTACAATTTTGCCAAAAGACGCAAATGCGACATTAAAAATAGCCGGACAAGTAACGAACTATTCAAGTCCGGTTCTTTTGGAATATGACACATACAATGTTACGGTTGAAGCTGACGGTTATGAGACTTATTCGGGTAAGTTAAAAGTAGGGCAGAATCTTAGCCAGATAAGTATTAATCTTATCGCTAAAGATTCAACATCAACTCCTGGTGCAACATCAACATCAAGTCCGGCATCTGCAACTGATGCAACAGCTACACCGCAGCCGACACCTACATCTTCTTCAACTGTGATTGTTACTGCGACGGAGACTCCTCAGGACAGCGGGGCATATACAATTACTGTAACGGACCCGGAAGGGGCAAAGGTTTATTTTGATGATGAATATAAAGGAGAAGCACCTGTAAGCTTTCCTAAAGTTTCAGGGACCCATACACTGACATTAAGTCAGGACGGTTATCAGACGAAAAGCTATACGCTTGATATAAGTGAATCACAGGATAATGTAAAATACTGCATGCCTGCACTTGTACAGAATTAAATAAATAATAGGAGGAATAAGGGATGGATTACAAGAAAATTTATGAAGAATGGCTGGAGAACCCATACTTTGATGATGAGACAAAAAAAGAATTAAAGGCTATTTCACAAGATGAAAATGAAATTAAAGAAAGATTTTATACTGAACTGGCATTTGGTACAGCAGGACTTCGTGGAATAATCGGAGCCGGAACAAACCGTATGAATATTTATACTGTAAGAAAGACAACACAGGGACTTGCAAATTATATTGCAAAAGTAAATGGACAGGCAAGAGGTGTTGCAATTGCTTACGATTCACGCCGCATGTCTCCTGAATTCGCAAATGAAGCTGCACTTTGTCTTAATGCAAATGGTATCAAGGCTTATGTGTTTGAATCATTAAGACCAACACCGGAGCTTTCATATGCCGTAAGAAAACTTAACTGTATTGCAGGTATCAATATAACAGCAAGCCATAATCCACCGGAATACAATGGATACAAAGTGTATTGGGAAGATGGTGCACAGATAACACCGCCTCATGACGGAGGAATAATGGCAGAGGTTAAGGCTGTTACCGATTTTAACAGCGTTAAGACCATGGAGCTTTCAAAGGCAAAAGAAGAAGGCCTTTATGTAACAATAGGTGCAGATGTTGATGACCCATATATTGCAGAATTGAAGAAACAGGTAATTCATGGTGATATTATCAGACAGGTTCAGAAAGATATTAAAATTGTATATTCACCATTGCATGGAACAGGAAACATTCCTGCAAGAAGAGTTTTAAGAGAATTAGGTTTTGAAAATGTATATGTTGTTAAAGAGCAGGAACTTCCTGATGGTGAGTTCCCGACAGTAAGCTATCCTAATCCGGAGGCTGCAGAAGCATTTGAACTTGGATTAAAGCTTGCAAAAGAAGTGGATGCAGATTTAATTCTTGCAACTGACCCTGATGCAGACCGTCTTGGCGTGTATGTTAAAGACAGCAGGAGCGGTGAATATATCACTCTTACAGGAAATATGTCAGGCTGTCTTCTTGCAGATTATGAAATTGGACAAAGAAAAGCCAAAGAAGGAAAGCTTCCAGAAGATGGTGCACTTATCAAGACGATAGTTACAACTAACATGGCAGATGCAATTGCAAAATATTATGGAGTTAAGCTTATCGAAGTTCTTACAGGATTTAAATATATCGGACAGCAGATACTTGGATTTGAAACTTCAGGAAAAGGTACATACCTGTTTGGTTTCGAAGAAAGCTATGGCTGCCTTATCGGAACACACGCAAGGGATAAAGATGCAATTGTTGCTACAATGGCATTGTGTGAGGCAGCAGCATTCTATAAGAGCCAGGGCAAGACATTATGGGACGCAATGATAGATATGTATGAGAGATACGGATATTATAAAGACGATATTAAATCTCTTACTAAGAAAGGAATTGAAGGTTTACAGGAAATTCAGAATATAATGGAAAATCTTCGTAATAACCCGCCGACAGAAATTGGTGGATATAAAGTTACAAAATTCCGTGATTACAAGAAAGATGTTATCAAAGACATGCAGACAGGAGAAGAGACTAAAACAGGGCTTCCAAATTCAAATGTTCTTTATTTTGAACTTACAGATGATGCGTGGGTATGTGTACGTCCTTCCGGTACAGAACCAAAAGTTAAATTTTATTATGGTGTAAAAGGTACATCACTTGAAGATGCCAATGAAAAATCAGCGAAATTAGGCGAGGCAGTGCTTGCATTATAATATTATAAGAAAGTTTGGTATTTTTCTTGACAAACTAAGGTAAAATATGTATAAATAGAATAGGGTTCTAAAACAACCGTTTTCGGACACGACGATATACTATATTAAGGAGGAGATTTATCTCATGAAGAAAGCAGAATTAGTAGCTGCAATTGCTGAAAAGACAGAATTATCAAAGAAAGATGCTGAAAAAGCTGTTAAAGCTTTTACAGAAGTTGTTGAAGAAGAATTAAAAAAAGGTGGAAAAATCCAGTTAGTTGGATTTGGAACATTTGAAGTTGCTGAAAGAGCTGCAAGAACAGGTATCAACCCAAGCACAAAGGAGACAATCCAGATTCCTGCTTCTAAAGCACCTAAATTCAAAGCTGGTAAGGCATTAAAGGATAGCATCAACGCATAATGAGACTTGATAAATTTTTGAAGGTTTCCCGTCTTATTAAGAGGCGTACAGTTGCAAATGAAGCATGCGATGCAGGAAGAGTCATGATAAATGATAAAGTTGCAAAAGCTTCACAGAATGTTAAAGAAGGCGATATAATAGAAATTGCATTTGGAAATAAATCTGTGAAAGTAGAAGTGCTTGAT
>CAJJNI010000020.1 GCA_905193085.1 uncultured Lachnospiraceae bacterium
ATAGCCTGCGATAATGCCGACAATGATGCCGCCAAGAATATCAGTCAGATAATGCATGTATAAATATAACCTTGAAAATGCTATCAACACTGCCAGAACTAATGTGCATTTCCACATTTTTTTCTCTCCTGCAAAAAATAATGCGGCAACAGTTGCAAAAGAAGCTGCGGTATGCCCTGATGGAAATGAATAGTCATATGGTTTTGGAATTAAAAGTGTTATCATCGTGTTTACATCGAATGGTCTTACTCTTGCAACTAAATTTTTGAGAATTACATTGCATAAAATAACATCAATTGCCAATGCAATCATAACAATTACCCCACTCTTTCTTGTTTTAGGGATTATAAGAAGAATGACTGTGAGTAAAATCCATATGGCTCCTGCATTTCCAAGTTTGGTTATAAAGCACATTAAATCATCTAACAGCGGTGTTCTCATATTCTGAATTAAATCAAGAATTTTTATTTCCAATATTCTCACTTCTTTCTTTAAACTTTTACATGTCCACAACTAACACAACACCTATAACACAGGCTATAATATTGAATTTCTAAATTTTTATAACATTGCAAGCAATATTGTTCCGGCAATAATACATAAAAGCCCGATTGCTGCTTTTTTTGTGAGTTTTTCGTGGAAAACAATCCATGAAAAAGCAATTGTAATAAGTATGCTTAATTTATCTATTGGCACAACGACACTTGCCGGACCACCCTGCAGCGCTCTGTAATAACAAAGCCATGATGCTCCCGTTGCAAAACCTGATAAAACAATGAACAGCAGTTCTTTTTTTACAATACCTTTTATCTGGGAACTTTTCCCTTTAACAAAAACCATCAGCCATGCCATTAAAAGCACTACCGTTGTCCTTATTGCAGTTCCAAGATTTGACTCTATGCCTTCGATACCTATTTTTCCTAAAATTGCAGTAAGACTTGCAAACACTGCTGACAATACTGCATAAATCATCCAGTCTTTTCTGTCTGAACTCTTCTGCTCTGTTTCTTTTTTAGTAATCATAAGCATTGTTCCTGCGCCAATTAAAAATACTGATATAACTTTTCCATAACTTAATCCTTCTCCTAAGAATATAAGAGCCAGAAAAATTGTCAGAACCGTACTTGACTTATCTATTGGCACAACTTTGTTAATATCTCCTTTTTGAAGAGAATGGAAATAGCAAAGCCATGATGCTCCGGTTGCAAAACCTGATAAAATTAAAAATATAAGTGTTTTTGTGCTTATTGTTGAAATTGTACCTGCACTTCCCGTAATCAATACCATAATCCATGAAAATACGAGTACGACAACTGTTCTAATCGCAGTTGCAACATCTGAATCTGTTTTTTTGATTCCACATTTTGCAAGAATTGCGGTAATTCCTGCGAAAAATGAGGAACCTATTGCATAAACCATCCACATAGCTTTTTTCTCCTGATTTAAATTATACAACTTTGTTAATTGATTTTTACAGGCAATGGATTATTTGTATGTTCTCCAATAATTTTTTCCATCCACAACATATTATACCACCTGCCAAATTTATTAGCACATTTATGATATTCACCTGCAAGTTTAAATCCAACATGTTCATGAAACTGCACACTGTTTTTAGTTAAATATTCATCTTCCTGCTCCGGATATGCAATGCATGCATACATATTTGTTATGTTAAGTTTTTTCAGTCTTTTTTCAAGCTCATCATACAAGGCTTTTCCGATTCCACATTTCTTTCTTGACTTATCAACATACACTGTTGTCTCAACAGACCAGTCATAAGCGGCACGCTCTTTAAAAGCTGCTGCATAAGCATATCCTGCAATATTACCGTCAATTACTGCAACAATGTATGGATATTTTTTTATTGTAGCGGCTATTCTGTTTTTAAACTCATCTATTGATGGGACTACATATTCAAATGTAATTGCTGTATCTGTAACATACGGTGCATATATTTTTAAAATATCTTCTGCGTCATCAACTGTTGCAGTTCTTATTTCAATTTTTTGCATAAAATCACTCCTGACTTTACATTTTGCCTCAAACCTCTCACTGCAATAATAACACAGTTATATTTATTTTTAAATATCTATTAACAGATAGATATTATCGGAGCAGTTAAAAAAAGCGGTTTCTCTTTTATTATAACATCAGATTTACCGCTTTATTATTTGAATGTCTTTTTCCCTTATGTTATACTTATATTGTTTAAATTGATTTTTTCGGGCTACTATGAGAATTTTTTATGTGTTCTATCGGTAAAACAGCCAGGTGATATGGTGTAGTTAATTTAAAATTGTTATACTAATTTACGGAGGAAATTTTTATGAATCTTAAAGAACGCGCAAAGAAATTAAAAGAAGAAATTCCGGCTGTATTTTTATCACTCAAAGACAGGGAAACTCCATTGATAGCTAAAATACTTGCCGGAATTACTGTAGGTTATGCGTTATCTCCAATAGACCTTATACCTGATTTTATACCAGTTCTGGGATATTTAGATGATATAATTTTACTGCCGGCATTTATTGCATTAACAGTAAAATTTATTCCCCCTGCAGTCTTTGAAAAAAATCTTATTTCTGCAGAGGGAATGTGGAGAGATGGCAAACCAAAATCATGGTATTATGCCATTCCAATTATTTTAATCTGGATTTTAATTATATGGCTTATAGTTAAGGCAATCTGGTTCTGATTTTATATCTGGTCCATAAAGCCGCGCAAATCTTCTATCAAATCGTCAACATCTAAGCCATGAACAACTGCTGCCTGTCCTAAAGTCTCTCTCTGGGACGATGGGCATCCCAGGCAGTGCATTCCAATCCCTGTAAGCACTCCTGCAATTTCAGGACATACCTGTAACAATTCACCTATTGTTGTATTTTCTGTTAATCTGAACATTTTTCTACCTTCTTCGCATTTTTTCTACAATTTACTACTAATTTCAACAATGAGCTTTCATCCATTCTATAAGCTCATCAAGCTTGATTGGTTTACTATAATAATATCCCTGAAAAGCATCTACACCATACTCTTTTAATTTCTCCATCTGTTCTTTTGTCTCAACATATTCTGCGATAGTCTTAAAGTTTAACGACCTGCCAAGATAAACTATAGATTTTATTATATCACCATTTATATCATTGTCTATTATATCTTTTGTGAGTGAGCCATCTAATTTAACTATTTCAAAATGGTTTGTCTGGAGATATAAGAGTGATGTATGTCCCATTCCAAAATCATCAATTAAAAATTTATGACCCTTCTTCTTTAAATTTTCAAGCTTATTTGAAATATCTATTGAAGACGAAAGAGCGTCCTGCTCGGTTATTTCAAGCCATAATTTATCACGATTTATATGATATTTTTCAATGCATTTTGTAATATTATCTTCAAAATCATCCCACATAAGCGATTCATTTGTTATGTTAACTGAAATTTTAAACGGTTCTTTTATCTGTTTATCTATGTCTGATATTGCATTTGATGCAGCATCAAAAAGATACTTTTCCAGCTCACTTAGCATATCCATTTCTTTTGCAAGACAAATAATCAATGGAGGATACACAAAACCAACTATAGGATGAACCCATCTTATTAAAGCCTCTGCACCGATACATTTCTCATTACAATTTACCTGAGGCTGAAATACAAGAAATAATTTTTTCTTTTCAATTGCAGATTTCAAATCATATGCCATTCTTCTTGCAACTCCACCAAGAATATCGTCACGTGCTGTCAGAACAGTAATCTTATTTGTATCTTCTTCCGCCTGTAACTCTTTAACAAGCATCTGAACCTGTTTTTTCATCTGCATGTCACTGTGTTCTTCAAAAAGACGCACATATGGAATATAAATCAAAACATCAATAATAAGACATACTAACTGTAAAATACTTCCTCTTATTGAACCGGTTGCCTGATAACCGCTGAGAAATATTGGCGATGTCCATTCAACTTTCTGTATTACATGCGGAACAAGTCCTGAGTATATCGCACCATAAGAAATAATAAAATTAACAACCGGCGCAATAACAAATGGAATAAAGAAAATAGGATTAAATATTATTGGTAATCCGAAAATTATAAGCTCACTTATATTAAATATTACAGTCGGGAAAGCCATTTTTGCAATATTCTTAATTGCCCTTTTTCTTGAGAACAATATTATTGCTATTACAAGACCAAGCACAGCTCCACAACCACCAAGTATTGTAAAAACATCCTGAAAAGTTTTATTATATATCTCCGTTGAACATATTGCTGAATATTTCTGCTGCATTGTAGAATCAAGTATATTACTTCCATGAAGTCCAAAAAACCACATAATATGTATCAGAAGTAAAATAACAATTCCTTCAATAATTCCACTGTCCAATATATTTAAAAATTTCTTTATTACAATTTCAAGGCCCTGTTGTATACTATTAACATTAAAAATCACTTTAAACAACTGGTCAGCAAAAGCAAATGTCACTACTACAATTATAGCAGGTACTATACTGCTTATAGCATTATAATATATTCCATCAACATCGGTTTCCGGACGCTTTAACTGAAAAATCTTTAATTTTTTAATTTTAAAATACATGAAACTTCCTAAAAGAGCTATGAAAATAGCCATAAAAGTATTTGCCGTTCCAAGCTGTTGTACTGAAAAATTGTCAAACTGAACACCTATATATCCCATAAATGTTATAAGATTTATTATGCTTACAATAAAGCAGTCACTTATAACTTCTCGCTCAAGCTTATTGTTATGATTAATCATCGTATAACTTACACTTGTAGCTACAGTCATCGGCACAGAAAATACTTTGAATGTACCTGCATAAATAAATTCAAGTACTTCCAGTAATTTACCATTTAAAATTCCAGGCAGAATATTCTGATATGCCGCTATTGGAAGGCTCATTAACATCAATGAAATAGAACCTGACAATATAAGAGGAATCATCATTATAAGTCCCTGCCTGACTGCCATAAATACTGTAGTGTTTTCAAAAAAATTGCTTATGGTAAAGAGTTTTTCTTTAAATCTTTCTCTCATTTTCACCCTCCAATACACAGGAACAAGTTTTAATTTTCATATTATTTTACTCTTCTATATTTAAGGAAAGTGTATTCTATATCAAAATATGTCTGTTCTTCACTCTGCTCTACAAGCTGCCATTCTTTACTCTCATCTAAATCGGGGAAATACGCATCAGCTTCGTACTGATGATATATTTTTGTTATATAAGCCTGATTGCAGTATTTTTCCATCTGCTTATATATGCTTTCCCCACCAATAACAAACACATCATCAGATGTATAACCCTGACAAGATAACTCTTGTATTTTTTTTAAAACTTCTTCCACAGAATTAACTACAATTGCATTTTTTATTTTTAAATCTTTGTTTTTTGAAAGAACAATATTTATACGGTTCATCAAAGGATTTCCATTTTGAAATGTCTCCATGGTTTTTCTTCCGGTAACAACTATTTTATTTAATGTAAGTTCACGGAATAATTTCATGTCACTTGGAATGCTGACAAGTAATTGACCATCTTTTCCTATTGCCCAATTTTTATCTACTGCTCCGATAAGATTCATTGCTATGCCTCCCGGTTATTTTAAATATTTTTTGAACATGCAAGCGCTAAAGCACCTGGTCCTATATGACATGATACGCTAAGAGACAAATGATCAATATAAATATCATGATTTGGAAATACAGCATTAACCTCATCTCGAAAAGCCTCTGCTGCCTCTAAGTTATTTGTGTGAGCAATTGCTAAGCGCACATCATCAGGGTTTCCTCCAAACCTTGTTTCTATATCTTTAGAAACTGCGTCAATCATGAGGGTTTTTGCCTGGCTGATTGTTCTTGCCTTAGCAAACTGGTCTAACTTTTCCCCCTGAATCTGTAAAACAGGTTTAATTCTTAATATTGTACCTAATGCTGCTGCAGCAGGAGTTATACGTCCGCCCTTTTTTAAATATTTTAATGTATCAAGCATTATATAAATACTTGATTCGAACTTTACATTTTCTAAATGTTCTCTTATTTCTTTAGCACTTTTTCCTGCATTTGCAAGCTTAAGCGCATCTATAACTGAATGTCTCTGTGTGACAGATATTCTCTGGTTATTTACTACTTCTACACATTCATAATCTTCCGCCAGCATTTTTGCTGTGGAATATGAACTGCTAAGTCCGCTTGACATTGGAATATAGACAATTTCATCATATTCTTTGAGTAATTTGTCCCACTCGTCCATAACACTCTGCATGGAAGGCTGTGAAGTAGATACTTCAGCACTGTCTGAAGTAAGCAACTCATAAAATTTTTCCTGTGTTAAATTAATTCCTTCAAAAAATTCTTCATTATTTATCATAAAAGGCATTGGAATCACATATACACCAAGATTCTGTGCCTGTTCTTTCGTAAGACCACTGTTACTGTCTGTAAGTATTGCTACTTTGATCAATAGTATTCCCTCCAGATTTTTTTATTAATACATAATATGTGACTCCCATCTTTTTTTGATGGAAGCCACATTAAACAGATACCGGTAATTGTTTAAAATTACTTCATCTGAGATAAAACACTTCGTACTATAGATTCTATATCAACTGAAGCAAGTTTATTCAAATCATTATTTGTTTTTTCATCATGATGGTGTCCGCCACATGAACAGTTTCCACCACATTTACCGCCACAGCCGGCAGCAGAATTACATTTTGATTTTGCAGCATTATCTTTTGACTTTGGTGCAAGATTTAACATTCTTCTTGCTTCCTGAGGTGTAGCCACTTCAAGCCCCATTGCATGTATAAGATTAACAAGCTTTTCTACAACCTGATAATTATACTGAGCTGTTGTATTTTCATCTAAATATGCACTGTCTTCAAAACCAATTCTGACAACTGTTGCACCCATTGCTATTGCAGCAGCAAGGAATGTCCAGTTATCTCTTCCAAAATGTGTAACACCCCATAATCTTCCTTCCGGAACAAATGAGCGGAAAGCTGCTAAAGCTTCCATTGTAGGCTGCATTCCACCTTTATGTCCAAAAACAAGGTTATAAAGAACAGGGTCTCTGAATGGCATTTCTTTAGCTACCATTTCTACATTGTTAATCATTCCTATATCAAACACTTCAGTCTCAGGAAGTATTTCTTTTTCATAACACTGTTTTGCACAGTATCTTATATCATCAAATGAATTTCTGTAAACTGCTTCTCCTAGATTTGTAGAACCACCATTTAATGAAGCACTCTCAACACGCCAGTATTCAAGAGGATTACATCTCTCTTCAATTGTCATGTTGGAAATTCCACCTGTACTTGCCTGTACTACAACATCTGTCTGAGCACAGATTTTTTCAAAGCTTTCTATAATAACACATGTATCAGGTGTAAGCTCACCTGTTCTCTTCTTACAGTGAAGATGGCACATTGCAGCACCAGCCTGTACACTCTTTACTACATCTTTTGCCAGTTCGTCCGGATTAACCGGTGAAGGTCCGGCAACAGGTGCCAAAGAAATAATTACTTTTCTCATTTGCCATACACTCCTATTTGTTTTTCATCATTGCTTCTTTTGCAGCATCGTAGCTTAATCTTCCGAATTTAAATACAGGAACATCATATTCAGGGTGCTCTACTAATGCCATTGACATCTGTGCAAATACTACAACATCAACTCTGTCTACTAATTTAGCAAGAGCTGCGCGTACCTTTTCATCATGAAGAGCTCTGTCACCTGCATTTAATGCATCAAATGCTCCATCTGCAACTTCAATTGAAACTTCCAAATCTTTTCCTGCTTCTTTTGCCATTTCAAGAATAGTCTGTTTTACAGGCTCCGCACTTGTTGGAACAGAAGATAAAATACCTATTTTCTTTGTAGCAGCTTCTACAGCTTTCTTTGCTACCGGCTCTTCAACGCTTATAACAGGAACAGGAATCATATCACGAATTTTCTTTGTAACTGTATTAACTGAAGTACATGTAACTAAAATAGCATCTGCTCCTGCTTCTACAGCTCCCATGAAATAATTATACATTCTTCTTGCTACAGCAGGTGTTGCATATCCTGCCTTCTGTGTTTCCACAATAAGAGAACTGTCAGTTATATCAAACTGTTCAATATCAGGATTATCCTTTAAAAAAGGTTTTGTAAACGGATCTGACATCATCTCCATAAATTTGTCTGTTGTGTGCAATGTACATAATTTCATTTTTATCACTCTCCTATATTTATTCTGTCATAAAAATGGCAGTTATTACCTTTCAATCGTTATATTTCCAAAATCAGGTCTTTCCCATATTTTGGTAATTACCTTAACCTTATGATTTTCTAAAATGGCTTTATAGCATACACCATCTAAATTCCAGTCGTCCTGAGTATAGTTACTGTCTTCATTTTGAAGCTTGTATTCTATATAGCTTTGGGCAAGACAGGCTCTTTGTAGTGCTTTATCAATATTATCGGCGGTAAGTCCCGCCTGCTCTTTCTGATAATTATTAAGTTGTCCAAGTATGGTCTGTGCTGACTGACTGCACTGCTGCTTTTGCTCATCAGTAAGAGATAATCCCTGATTTTCTGCCTCTGATGAAAGAATTACATCTTTGACAAAATTATTCATCACACTGTCTCTTGCCTCTACTCTTATGAAAATACCATTAGTATGTTTATTCCAGTATTCTGTAGGATCATCAGGATTATATACTAAAGCCTGTGACTCAACAGCAGCCTCTCCATTTGTGATATAGTAACCTATATCTCCAAAACAGTATTCCACATCATCAATTTTTACAATGACATCATCTAAATGATTCTTTACAAGATATTTGTCTTCTGTTTTAACTGAACACCCTGATATTATAAAAATCAAAATCAGTACTGTTGATATAAGAATCTTTTTTCTTTTTTCCATACTTAAAACCCCTTCCCTTTTATCTAATGTATACTACTTCAATAGAATTTCTACTGCTTCTCTTAAAGTTGTAACTTCTCCAACATTTCCCGGAAAAATAACATATGGTATACCAGGAAAACGGCTTTCTTCTCCGGTCTTCCACACAGGAATACCTGGTCTTATCTGTCCCAGAACAAGAGCTTGTTTTACTTTAAGGGCTTTAACACCTACATCACTTGATGTAATTCCGCCTTTTGCAATTACGAATGCCGGTGTAACCTTTAAATTTCCAACTAAAGCCTGAACACCATCTGATATTTTTACAGAACGCACAAGTGCAGCTTCCGGTGTATCATTTTCAACAGTCAACAGCTTACGGTTAGTATAACATACAACGCTCTTTCCTTCTGAAATATACTTTTCACTGAGTGAAACAACTCTTGCGACTTCTTCATCAAGCCGGTCTTCAAGAACAAGGTCTGACTGAAACTCTATAAATTCCAATCCCTCAACTTTCTTTAACTCTTCAAGCTGGCTTGTTGTCTTCTGTGTATGTGAACCAACTACTATAATTCCGCCATTTGTGTTTCCCTCTTTTACCATATCTTTAGAAGTAAGAAGCGGAATATCGCTGACACCGCCAACTACCTTTACAAATGATGCTGCTGTACGGAACATGAAACGCTTTCCCTCTGCAAGTGCCTGGTAAAGTGCAGTACAAAATACACGCACATCACAGTAATCGAGCGCATTAACAATAACTTTATTGAAGTTATTAACTTCCATCAACTGATGTTTAATTACATTCACTTCTCCGTTTCTAAGACTATAGAGACTGATTCTTGTTACATCAGAAGCTTTATATTCTCCCGCTGTCTTCTCCTCTACATACTCACAAAGATTTGAATGTGTATAACCAAATGTCTTATCTTTGGCAAATTCTGTCTCTCCTGCCGGAACAAGTTTTCCGCCATATTTTACATAATGAATATCATCTGCTGTAAATCTTCCGCCTTCTTTGAAAAATGGGAACAGAATCTCGCCATGAATTTTTGTATTATTTTCACTTTCAAGGCATTCTTTTAATAATTTAGTCTCAAGCGGATAATGACCTCTTAAAGTAGAATCACTTCTGCTTATTATTATAAATTCCTGATTGAGTTCTTTTGCAGCCTGCATTACATTAGCAGCAATTTCTTTATGAAGCATTGTTGTCTGCTCAACTGTAAGACCCCTTGAATTTGTAAGTATATAGAATAACTTATCATCAAGCATGAAGCCTTTTTTGATACTCTCAACTGTCCAGTCTGTAAAAACTGTAATATCATGTACGGTCTGAACTCCTGTCGGGTCATCATCTAATACTACAAATTTAACTTTACTTTTTGCAATCTCAGCATCAAGCTGTTTTTGCATTGCTTCTTCATCATAACCAATCTGTGCAAAACGTTTATTTAATTCTTCAAGTGATATAGCTGATGTTATATCTGCCATAATCTATTCCTCCAACATCTGTCTCTTACTTTTCAAACATCCAGTCAAGCATATCTAAAGTATCTCCTGCAAGACCTGCATGACGTGGTTTTATCTCTACGCCTGCCGGAACAACACCTAATATTGCATATGCGCCCATATCCATGGATATTTCGTGAGTACCTTTTTCATACTGGAATACATGAACATTTACAACAGGAGAATTGTCTACTTTAAGTGCTTCTCCAAGAACGCATGACAAACCGCCCCTGTCATCTGCATGAGTGTTAGTTTCCAAATCAGGAACACGCATCCAGTCTTTGTTATTCTTTCCTTTAACCTTAAAATATCCGATAAGAATCTGGCTGTCTTCCTCTAATTCTATCTTAAATTTTGCACCTGATTTTATTGCATTTTCCTTACTCATTGAAATTCCTGTAAGACCTTTGATTTCAGGAGCAACATTCTGGATTTTTGAAGGTGCATCTGTAAATACATTGTTGCCCTTCTTAATTTCATATGTAGGATATCCTTCCGTAAGAACTTTAAATTTCGCCTGTGGCAAAGGTTTAATACTGGCTAAATCTTCTGTCTCTTCTGATGGATAAATTCCATTCTTCATATCTTCAAGATGTTTTGTAAAATTATTATACTCTTCTTCATACTTAGGAAGACACTGTGTCCAATGTCCAAATTTTTCACCGTCAGGGAAAGGAATTTTTCTCTGTGGTGTCTGCATGCTGTTTGCATATAAATATGTTTTATCAGTAAGTTCAGCAAGTTTACGATAAAGCTCAAGACTTTCTTTCATCAAAACTTGTGCGTCTTCTAAAAGTGTCAAATCACCATGTAAATCTTCGCCCATCGTATTTTTATAAGTTATAATTTTAATTGCAGCTTCAATCTTCTTACCATATGATTCTGCCATTAAATCAATTGCTTCTATATCAGTCTGCCAGTACGCATACTCATCTGTATTGCATGCTATCTTTTCTTTGGCAATATTGATTAATGCAAGAGCTCTCTTAGCATAGTATCTTACTTCTTCAACCATGTCGAGTGGAGTCTCACCAAAATGTCTTTCACCCTTCAACTCTCTTTCAACAAATTCGTCCGGTATCTCACCAGGAGTTGAAGCTGATTTCCACAATTCTACATTTGGTCTGTATTTTTTTACATGAGTAAACTGTGTCATCTGCATTCCAAGACTCATTGTCTGGCGATTACCTTCAGTAATACCGACACGACGTAAAATTCTCGGTGCAACTTCGCCGGCGCACTCTATTGCTTCTAAAATAACAGCCCCTGTGCTTTCGTCACACTCGAAATGCTCAGCAAATCTTTCTGCCCAGTAAACTTTTTCTGTATGCTCATCAAGCTGTGGATTCCATGCGTATCTAAACCATGTTTCATACCATAACCAGTCTCTGTCAATCTGCTTAAGTCTCGGTTCTGTCTTATCCGGTGAATATGGCCAGTCCCAGTAAAAGAGAGGATATAAGTGAAGACCGCTTCCACCAAGTCTGTACTGTCCGGCCTGAACACATTTCTGGATAAAAGCAGGTGCACCAAAACGGAATGGCTCAAGGTTCGCAAGAACATGAATATTCATAATATGAGTCTGTCCATGAGAGCTTAAATCTTCATGAATTTTCTGCCAGTCACCTGAAGGTAAAAATGTAGTAAGACTTTCTCCATTATATTTCCACATTGTGTAAATATTTGAATACATCTTTACAGCCTGACTCATGATTGCATTAGGGTCACAGTCATGGCCTCTTAAAATGAGTGGCGGCTCTTCTGTAAGTCCTGCCTGTTTTACACCTTCTTTAACTGCCGGCAGAATTGTCTCCAAAAACCAGTCTGTCTTATTCTGTGTTCCTCGCAATGCTTCTCCAAGACATACCATAAGTCCGATATGTGGAAAAGATTTTATAAATTCAACGATACATTCTTTTGTGTATTCTGCAACAAAAGGGTCAATTGAACTTTGAAGAGGGTCAAGACCATGCTTGATTGCAAAAGGATATGGAATATGTATATTGTAAAACTTAAGTACAACCCAGATTCCTCTTTTATCACATTCCTCAGTAAGCCAGTCAAATATTTCTTTGTTCATGGCAAACTCTTCTTCTGTAACTTCCAAAGCTTCCGGATATTTCTTTAATTTAATAAGTGATGAAAATGGGTGTCCGCTCCACAGATACAAAACATTACATCTGTTTTTAAGCATCATATCCATCATTTCTTCCCAGTGTTTCTTATCATAAAACCATGGGAATCTTGAAGGTGTAATCGGATACTCATATGTCTTTCTCGGCGGCTCAATTTTTGTAAGTTGCAGACCGATAACAGGGCCTCTTAACTTAAGCTTAGGAGCATCTGCCATAAATAATTCATGAGGGAATGCGCCGCTCTTTTTTATCTGCTCTATAAGTTCAAGACAGCCATATAATGTTCCTGTGGCATCAACACCTGAAATCACAAAAAACTGTGTAGGAAGTGTTGCTATATAAAAGCCTTCCTGTCCGTCAACTTTATCGTGATATAAAAGTTCTTTGGTCTCTTCGAGTTTCTTAATTAAACCGGAATCATTTCTGTTTCCGGCATATACTTTAATTCCATCAAATTTACGGTAATCATACGCATCTTCTTCTGTGATATATTCAACATCAAAATTATCTTCTTTGAGGAAGTCTGCCAGCTTTTCAATTCCGAAAGCTATTCTTTTATTTTCTGAGTTCGGTTTTACTAAATATACTTTGCTCATATCTTTCTCCTATAATGTCACACCCTGTTTAAATATCGCCATATCATGGAAACCTGCTTCCTCAGCCTTAACCTTGCGGCCTGAAGCAACATCTAATACATAGTTAAATAAATCCATTGCAAGTTCTTCCATAGGTGTCTCTTCAACTAATTTTCCTGCATTGAAATCAATCCAGTTAGTCTTCTTATTATATAAAGTTGAGTTACTTGAAATTTTAACTGTAGGTACAGGTGATGCAAATGGAGTGCCTCGTCCTGTTGTAAACAATACTATATGTGCACCTGATGCAGCAAGAGCTGTAGATGCAACCAAATCATTACCCGGTGCACTCAGAAGATTAAGTCCCTTTGTGCATACAGGTTCACCATATGATAACACACCCTTGACAAGAGCACTTCCTGACTTTTGTGTACAGCCGAGTGATTTATCCTCAAGAGTTGTTATACCACCTTTTTTGTTACCCGGTGAAGGGTTTTCATAAATTGTCTGGTCATGTTTTTTAAAGTAATTTTTAAAGTCATTGATTAAATCAACTGTCTTTTCAAAAAGCTGCTCATTTTCACAACGGTTCATAAGAAGAGTTTCCGCACCAAACATTTCCGGAACTTCTGTAAGAATAGTTGTACCACCTTTTGAAATAAGTATATCTGAAAATGCTCCAACTGTAGGGTTAGCTGTGATTCCTGATAATCCGTCAGAACCACCGCACTTCATACCTATAACAAGCTCTGAAGCATCAACTTTTTCTCTTTTAAAACTTCCTGCATATTCTGCAAGTTCTTCTAATAATTTAAGTGCGTCTTCCTGTTCATTTTCACTTTCCTGACAAACAAGGAATTTAACACGCTTTTCATCGTATTCGCCAATGTATTTCTTAAGTTCTCCGATATTGCTGTTCTCACAGCCAAGTCCAAGTACAAGAACTCCGCCTGCATTTGGGTGGTTGATTAAGTCGGCAAGAATTGTTCTTGTATGCTCCTGGTCATCACCCATCTGTGAACAACCATATGGGTGTGGAAATGCAACCACTTCTTCAATTGTTCCTTTAACAAGATACTGGGCTTTCTTCTCTATTGAGCTTGCAATTGAATTAACACAACCAACTGTTGGGATAATCCAAAGTTCATTTCTTACGCCAACTTTTCCGTCAGCTCTCTTAAATCCGTCAAAATAAGCCGGTTCGCTCGGTTTAAGACCTGAACCTGCAGGTTCATATGTATATTCAAGCAAATCGCCTAATGCTGTCTTAACATTATGTACATGAACCCATGCACCTTTGCCAATTGATTCTTTGGCATATCCAATACGAAAACCATATTTAATTATCTCTTCGCCTTCTTTAATATCGCGAAGTGCAAATTTGTGTCCCTGAGGAATATCTTCAACAGTAGTTACTGAAATTCCATTAACATCTAATGTTGTATTTTTATCTATAGGCTTTAATGCTACTGCCACATTATCATCTTTATGAATGCGAATAAAATCCTGCATAATTTCCTCCGTATTATGAGCAGGATGCCGGCAGCTCCCGGCATCCTCTCCTTATTATGTAAACCTTCTTTTCTGGCACTTAAATGATGTCATACGAATTGCTGCACAGCAAAGCTGTTCCCTCAATCCTGAAACATTGAAACATTACGGTCATGACACCATATTATTTTATAACTTTTTCAATAGCATTCCTCATACCATTAGCTTTGATATCATCTAAATATGCAGCAACTGCATCTGCAAGACCTTCGTATTTTGTCATGTCTTCTCCGTGGAAGCTTTCATTGCTAAGGTAAGCATCAACAAATTCTTTTGTTGGTTTTGTGCAGTTAGCAGCAAAGAATTCAAGAACATCCTTAGAGTCATTGATTGTGTATGTCTCATCTCCACGATGTCCGATTAAAGTTCCGTTCTCTGCAAACTCTGTTGCTGAATAGAATGCCATAAGAGCAGCAATTGAGAATGTAAGGCATTTTGGAAGAGCCTTCTTCTTCTCTATGTATCCTGTAAGACTTGGCTTACATCTTGCTCTCCATTTTGATACTGAGTTAAGTGAGATTGATAATAACTGATGTTTAACATATGGGTTTTCAAATCTCTCAATAACAGCATTTGCAAATTCTTTACATTCTTCTTCCGGAAGTGAAAGTGTAGGAATTACTTCTCCGAAAATTGTATTTTCCATAAATGTACGGATTGTCTTATCTTCCATTGATTCAAGAACGATATCGTTGCCTGCAAGGAATGAAGCAAGAACAAATGATGTATGTGCACCATTTAAAATACGTACTTTTCTTTCTTTGTATGGTTTCTGGTTATCTGTGAAAATTACAGGAAGACCTGCTTTGTCAAGTGGGAATTCATCTTTAAATTCTTTTTCTGATTCAATTACCCAGAGAGCAAATAATTCACCTGTGTCAAGAAGGTTATCTCTGTAACCTAATTCTTCCCAGATTGCTTCTGCTTCATCACGAGGATATCCTGTAACGATACGGTCTACTAATGTGCTGCCGAAAATACATGCATTAGTTACCCAGTTTTCAAATTCATCACCAAGATTCCATAATTTGATGAACTGGAATACACATTTCTTAAGAGCCGGACCATTGTTGTCAATAAGTTCTACAGGAAGCATAACAAGACCTTTGTCTGATGCTCCGTCAAATGCTTTAAATCTTTCATATAAGAATTTTGTAAGTTTACCAGGATATGTCTTAGGAGGTTTTGCATTAAAATCATCTGTATCATCAAATACAATACCTGCTTCTGTTGTGTTAGATACGATAAATCTCAAATCTGAAGATTTTGCATAATCCATAAATTTGTCATAGTCTTCTACTGCACCGATTGCATCTGCAACGCTTGTAATCTGACGACGAACCTTCTTAGCTTCACCGTTTTCTTTACCGCGAAGTTCAAGAGTATACTGACAGTCCTGCTGATGGAAGAAATCAAGGTTTCCAAACTCGATAGGTTTTACGATAACGATATTTCCATCAAATTCACCTTTTTCATTTGCAATGTCAATCATATAATCAACAAATGCACGCAGGAATCCACCTTCACCAAACTGCAATACTTTGATTGGTCTTTCTTTAAAATTTGTTTTACTCTTGTTAAGTAACTCCATTGCTTTTCACCTCATGATTTTATTTTTTTGTACTTAAATATGCATTATTTAAACAATACATACAAGTGCCTGTCCATACAGTTTAAAATTACGCATAGTTATACATTTTTACAATTACTATTTTACTAGCACCTTAATAGGAAGTCAACTACTAAAGTTTTAATTTAAGCATTATTTCACATTGTATTTTAATTTCTTTTATTGTATAATATCTATAATGCCAGGGTCTAAAGGTCTAAACCCACATGAGCTTGCTCATAGGTGGGTGAAAGACTTTGTGACCCGCCCCGATATTCGCATAAAAGTGGGATGTTAATCCCACGATATGCGAATATTGGGTAGGGTTGCGGGAGCACATAGTGCGGAGCAATCCGCAGGCATCATAATTGGGGACTTTATGCGGGCACCGTATTAAAATATGTGCTTACAGCAGACCTTAAAGGTGCCAGACATCATAGTTCTGGTCTTTTAACACTATACAATTACATAAGGAGGATTTTTAACATGAAACCTTTCATGGACAAAGATTTTTTACTTTCTACTAAAACAGCACAGGATTTATTTCACAACTACGCTGAAAAAATGCCTGTACTTGACTACCACTGTCACATCAACCCACAGGAAATAGCTGAGGACCGTCAGTTTGAAAATATTACACAGGTATGGCTTGGTGGAGACCATTATAAATGGCGTCAGATGCGTTCAAACGGTATTGACGAATATTACATAACAGGAGATGCTCCTGACAGAGAGAAATTCCAGAAATGGGCAGAAACTCTTGCAAAAGCAATCGGAAACCCACTTTACCACTGGAGTCATCTCGAATTACAGAGATATTTCGGATACACAGGAGTATTAAACGGTGATACTGCTGAGGAAGTATGGAATATATGTAATGCAAAATTACAGGACAAATCTATGAGCGTAAGAAACATTATCAAACAGTCTAATGTTACTTTAATCTGCACAACTGATGACCCTGTTGACAGCCTTGAATGGCATAAGGTTATCGCTGCTGATGATTCTTTTGATGTTCAGGTATTACCTGCATGGAGACCTGATAAGGCAATGAACATTGAGAAACCTGAATACCTTGATTATTTAAATAAATTATCAGAAGTAAGCGGTGTAAACATCAAAACATTTGCTGATTTAAAAGAAGCTTTAAAAGTACGTCTTGCATTCTTTGATTCAATGGGCTGCCGTGCAAGTGACCACGCTCTTGAATATGTAATGTACAAACCGGCAACAGATGCAGAGCTTGAAGCTATTTTCGCAAAGAGAATGAGTGGCAGTGAATTAACAGACCTTGAACAGTTACAGTTCAAGACAGCTTTCATGATTTTCGTAGGAAAAGAATATCACAAGCTCGGCTGGGCTATGCAGCTTCACTATGGAACTAAGAGAGACAATAACACATTAAGATACAATCAGTTAGGACCTGATACAGGATATGACTGCATCAACACATACAGCTCATCTGCTGAAATGGCTGCATTCTTAAATGCCCTTAATGCAACAGATGAACTTCCAAAGACTATTATTTATTCATTAAATCCTGTTGATAATGCTGCAATCGGAACAGTTCTTGGCTGCTTCCAGGATTCATCAGCAATCGGTAAAATCCAGCAGGGTTCAGCATGGTGGTTCAATGACCATAAGACAGGTATGACAGAGCAGATGACTTCTCTTGCAAACTTAGGACTTTTAAGCAACTTCATCGGTATGCTTACAGATTCAAGAAGCTTCTTATCAT
>CAJJNI010000021.1 GCA_905193085.1 uncultured Lachnospiraceae bacterium
TAAACTACCGTTTTAATACATCACCTGAATAAAATTTTAAATTCTTTTCTATTAACACAAACTTTTCTAACCCAATATCTTAATAAAATTAAAAAGTTTAGTTGATTATCATACAAAATCATTTTAGATATTTTTATATTTCATTTCCTGCAACCTTCAACATATACTCTGCCCTGGCATCGTATGTATGTGACTTTTTAACTTTTTGATAGCCATTGCAGGCTATTTCTTTTCGCTCTTTATCGTGATTTAAATAATACTCTATTTTTAACAGCATATCATTTTCATCTTCAAAATATACAAAATCTTCTCCCGGAATAAAATAATCAAGAAAATCTTCCTGATAATTTGACAACAGAAAGCCACCTGCTCCCATTATGTCAAATGCTCTTAACGGAATCCCTGTCTGTATGCTTCTAAGCGTTATATTCAGATTTATCCTGCTATGTTTAAATACCGCAGGCATGCTTTCTTCCCAGTCTATAGGCCCCATAAACTGAGCTTCTGGCATATCTTCCGGCTTATTGTGCGTATATAACTTCAGTTGAAATCTTTCTGATACAGCCTTTAAAAGCCGCTGTCTCTCTATCGATGTTACTTTTCGTGCAATAAAATAATTTGAATAAATATATCTTAAAGTCTCTGCACCATCTTCCTGATTCTGATAAGGCATACTTTTGTACATACACTCAATAATCTTATCAGTTAACAGCTTATCCGCAAATGAAATGCCCCATACCTTTAACTGGGCTTCAATAATTCCATCAAGATAACCTCTTGCATATGTGTCTAAATTTTCGTACATACGGTCATACAAATTATGCTTCTCATTGTACATTGAACCAACAAAAGAAACATCTGAACTTATGGTATCAACTGCACTTTCAGGCACCACAAGATTGTCAAGCCTGTCTGCAGCCGCCATCATCGGCAGATAATACACTGTGTTTATCCCACCATTTTTAAGCTCAAGATACATTGCCTTATCAAAAATAAAAACATAATTATCTTTAAAAATTCTTCTATAATTAGGACAATCAAAATATCTTACCAAAGAAATATTAGAATATCTTATAGCCTGGCTTAATATGGTTCTAAACATATTCTGACTATTCTTTCCATCTGAAATAATAAAAACTTTATTACCAGCATTTCTAAAACTTTATTATCAGGATTTCCTGCATCTGACAGACCAATCTTTTTCACTTTATTAATACCACAAAAACTGACTTTATCTTCTTTAATTCCAGGAATATAATACCATGCAGGACATCCTGTCATAAGGGTGTTTTTAATTCCAATTCCTCTTAACACATCTGTAGAATAATAATCCCTGCAACTCACAACTCTGCCATTAGTCAGATTATGTTCAACTAACTCTTTAACTCCCGGATAAAACTTATAATTATATGTTGTTTCCACACAATCATCAATTCCCCAATAACTACCACATCACAACTGTTTATGCTGTCCAAATGCTCTTCTAATGAAACATTTCTTAAATATTCATCTATTGCTGCATCTTTATAAAAATATGACAATAATTCCTTCAGCCTATCCCTAATCAAAAAATCTCCGGCATTAATAACTGCTCCATGCAATAAAGCTATCTTCATGATGTAATACTCCTCTCTGAAAATCTGTTAAAAAAAAAGCCGATATAAAATATCGGCTTTTCTTGTTTTTTGATAGTTACTACAATTAGAAGAGTGAAAGAACACCCTGTGTAGCCTGATTTGCCTGAGCGAGCATTGACTGACCAGCCTACTGTAAGATATTGTACTTGCTGTATGTAACCATTTCTGAAGCCATATCTACATCACGGATAAGTGATTCTGCTGACTGTGTATTCTCTGCTACAACATCAGTATTAGCAATTGTATGCTCAAGTCTGTTCTGTATAGCACCTAAATCTGAACGCTGTGCTGAAACATTCTCAAGAGCTTTCTGTACTACTGCAATGTAAGAAGTAGCTTTTGTATATGATGCCATCTGTGTTGATAAAGTAGCAGCATCTAATGCTGTTAAACCAATACCTGATGCACACATATTGTCAATCTTGAACTGAATGATCTGGTTAGCATTTGCACCAACCTGTAAGTTACAATCTGAAAGAGAACCATTTAATAAGTTCTGCTTATTGAACTGTGTTGTTGTTGCAATACGAGTGATTTCAGTTGTTAACTGTGTCATCTCTTTAGCAATAGCTGAACGGTCAGCAGATACATTAGTATCGTTGGCTGCCTGTACTGATAATTCATCCATTCTCTGAATGATTGAGTGAACTTCGTTCAAAGCACCTTCTGCTGTCTGAATAAGTGAAATACCATTCTGAGCATTTGTTGAAGCCTGGTTAAGACCACGAATCTGGCTTCTCATTTTCTCTGAAATTGAAAGTCCTGCAGCATCATCACCAGCACGGTTAATTCTGTAACCTGATGATAATTTCTCTGTTGACTTTGATGACATATCCTCGCTGATTCCTAAGTTTCTATTTGAAATAGAAGCCTGCATATTGTGTTGTACTATCATAATATATTCCTCCTTGAATTTACGGGCAGCATCCTTGCTGCCGCTTATTTAATTATTTGCAGTTCTCTTATCAGCCGTACGCTCCAATCAGATTACTGCGGGTTAGTAAGTAATTGTTTTACTTGTAATATATATTGGAAGTATTTTTCAATACTTAACCTTTAATTTAAATTTTTTTATTTTTTTATTTATTTCTTCTTATCCATAAACTGCGAATCTACATATGCTGTCTTGGACATACTCTTATAGTAATCAGAAGCTGCTTTCATACTTTGTTTTGCAACCTTAACTTCTTTCTTCATCTTTGCAAAATGAGCCTGTATGCTAAGTCTGTTTTTCTCTTCCTGTACCTGAATAAGTATACTCTTCTCTGATAAAAGCTTGATATACTCCTGCATCATACGGATTTCTACAGTATATCTTGTTTTTTCATTTATAAGCGGCTCTTTGATATTATCATATAATGCCTGAAATCCACTGTCTAATCTGTTTAGCTCATCAATATACTTTTGTTTTGTTTCTACAGATGCAGCAAACTTATCCATATCAAATTCTGATTCTGAAGCAATATCAGTCTGTTCTTTATTGATTCCGATAATCAGCTCCAGCAACTCATCTTTTTTCTTAAGACTGTCGAGCATCATATTAACATATTGTTCTGTCTGTTCCATACTATTCACCGTCTATGCTTTATTTGAGTTGGCAGTTTTCATAACTTCTTTCCATGTATCACGCATACTTCTAAGTTCTTCAAGAGCTTTCTCTAAAGCTTCTTTATCCTTATGAATGTTAGCTTCTACAAGGAAATGATAGATATAGTCATAGACTACCTCAAAATCTTTGGCAACAGGATATTTATGGTTAAGAGTAGCTCTAAACTCATCAATTATCCTCTCAGCTTTTATTATATTCTCATTAGCCTTCTGAATATCTCCTTCATCTATTGCTCTTGATGCAATATTACAGAACTTAATAGCACCTTCATATAATATTAGCGTAAGTTCTGCCGGAGAAGCAGTTAAAATCTTATTTTTCTGATATGTTTCATATGGATTATTTACAGCCATAATGTTCTTCCTTCCGTTATGTTGTCAAAATGGAGCCCCCTATTTGTTATCCATTTTGCTGCCTCCGCATAACCGAATAACCGCTTTAGCAGTATATCCTGTCAGATTATGAACTTATCAGGCCGGATAATGCAGACTGCTGCGAATTTAATTTAGATAACGCTGTCTCCATAGCAGTAAACTGTGAATAATAATAATCTTCCCAATACTTAATCTTTTCTTCCTGATCGGAAATTTTAGTTGTGTACTGACTGTATTCACTCTGCATCTGTTTATCATTGTAAAGTGTATATGTACTGCTCAATGAAGTTGATTTCATCTTATTTGTCAGTTCATTATACACATTTGTTGTAAGCTGACTGAAAAATGATACAACTGTATCAGGGTCTGTCAAAATCATATTTTTAAGCTTATCATCTTTTCCTGATGATACTGAGTCTTCCTCGTCACCATCTATGTGAAGTGCAGACTTCTCATTCTTTGCTGCTGAGAAATAACTCTGTGTACCTATACCAAAATCTGATAAGTAATATGTCTTATCACCAATCTTGATACCTTTCTGCATAGTAGTCTTCATTACCTGTGCAACAGAATTAACAGTTGAATCTTTTCTGAGAATGGAATCCTTAATCTTAGTTTCCCATTTCTCAATTTCATCATCACTCATCTGCTCTTTTTCATCATCAGTAAGAGGCTCATAACCTTTAGATGATGCCGCATTATATGATTTATCCATCTCATTGATGAGCGAGTTATATTCTGAAAAGAAATCGCGAATCATATCATATATTGCATCTGTATCATCAGAAGTAGTAATGCTGACAGTCTTATAAGAACCGTCATCATTGATACCCGTAGTCTCTGTTGCTGTTATAGAAAGGCCATTAACAGTAATTGTATTATCATTATTCTGGAACTTTGCACCGTTAAGATAAATAATAGCGTCCTGTCCATAAATTCTTGTAGCTCCACTGCCGGTTCCGTCATCTGCTTCACCAAGAAGATTACCGTATGCAGCTACAGAATCATTATACTTTGTTAATGTATCTGTGTCAACAGTTTCACCTTTATCTACTTTCTGCTGATAATCATACTGTGCCATATATGCAATAGCTAATTCTCTACGATTTGCATTAGATGTTGTCACACTTGATGTGATATCAGCTTTGATTTCTGCATTCTTCTGTTCTGTATATTCAGTAAGATTATTATCAATTGTATTCTGAAGATTTGAAATTTCAGTATAATTTGCATTCAACTGCTCACTTACTGTTACACCATCTTCTAAGGAAAGAGACTCAATTATTTTTTCATAAGTGTCATTAACTTTTTCAATTGAATAATTACCATCATCATCTTTAAGATTTGATTCTACAGCATTGATTGCACTGAGTTCATTTTTAAATTTTTCCTTATCGCTGTCTGTGTATACATCATTTTCAAGTTTTTTTTCAAGGTCTTTTTTTGTATTAGTTATATATTCTGATATTTCATCTGAAGTAGTTGAATTTCCATTAATTGCCTTGATATTTTCAAGAAGTTGTGCCTGATATAATGCGGTATTCTGACTTTTAAGCGTATTTATTGAACTTGTAAGAGCAGCCTTCTGAGCTGTCTCTGTAGTCTTCTTCTTGTTGTACTGCGTTTCAATGTCTTTGGCAGTTACATCAGCAAGTTCATCATCTGTATAAGCTGCCCATTTCTTATATGTTGCAAGCTCACTGTCAGAAATACCTGCTGTTGACAAGCCGAGTGCTTTAAGCGTCTTCATACCGTTACTGTCACCAGCAGTAAGTGTAAAGTCATAGTCTACACCACTGTCTTTGGCGCTGATGAAAAATCTCTGGTTGGTCTCATCAAAACTTGCATTAACACCGGCATTCTTCATCTGTGAAACAAGCTGTGCTATTGTAGTATCGCCATTAACTGAAATAGTTGTGTCATTACCACCAATCCCTACTGAAAATAATGAATCTGATGTAATACCTAAATCACTTAATTTTGATGATGCTGTAAGCTTCTGTGTACTGTCTGTGGTATTTGATACTTTACCACCTGTAAGATATCCTGCCTTTGCAAGTTGTGTAACAGCAAGTGACTGTGTACCGTTAACACTGTTGCTTGATGCTGAAATCTTTGCTATTGATGTATCTGAAATAGAGGTTGTCTTTTTCGTATAATTAGTAGAAAAACGCATATTACTCATTGTCTTTGAATAAAAGCTGTAAACCTTTGTATTAAGACTCTTCCATGCGTCCATTTTCCATTGGAGTTTTGTCTGTTCTTTTGTTAAATCTTCCTTCTTGCTTGTATAGCTTGATACCATTGCCTTAACAATAGAATCTGTATCAAGACCTGAAACCATACCGGACATTCCTACGCCCATTGCGATTCCTCCTATCTCTTTTCATCCACAAGAAGACCTGCAAGCTCCCACACTTTCGCTATCATGTCAAGAGTTTTTTCAGGAGGGACCTCACGAATTACTTCCTGAGTATCCTTATCTACAATCTTAATTGTAATCCTCTTCGTTTCCTCGTGGACATCAAATTTTGCCTCTGTATGCTTGTTAATATTCTTATTAATCTCAGCAACAGATTTTTTAATAGTTTCTCTTTTCTGTTCGTCGGACTGCTGTTCTAAATCACTTCCTCCATTAAAACCGCTTCCCGATTTCACATTTAAATCTACTGTGTCATCTGCAATTGTTGTTGCAACTGCTGCCTGTTCTACATGTGCATCCTTTGCCTGTTGTATTGGCTTAACGGCAACATCTAATGATGATGACTGATATGTCATCGCGCTGCCTGAACCTACTGATTCTATAGCCATACAATCCACCTCCTTGTGTTGTTAAAAACTTTTTTGCTATATTTTATATCGGTTTTTAAAAAATGAAATTAACACCGATAAAAAATATTTATCATATTTCATTAAGCTAAATGAATTTCTTAAGATTATTCATCGCAATTCCTGAATTAAGAACAGCTTCTCTGTTTTCTTCTTCTATCTGTATATACACTTCCTTGCGATATACAGGTATTTCCTTTGGTGCCTGGATTCCTATCTTAATCTGATCTCCCTTTATATCAAGAATCGAAATTTCCACATTATTGCCAACCATAATGGCTTCACCTTTTTTTCGTGATAAAGCTAACATATTATTTTCCACCTGCCTTCCTCTGCGCAAGCAGATCATAAATTGGATATCGCACCGGATATTCTATATTGTCAGCAATAATCTGAACAGCATAACGATTGCTATTGTTAATTATAATAGGTGCTTTAAGGTTGATTGTCATTTTCTCTATATCAGAAGGAACAGTAATTGTTGTAAAAAGCATTAAACCTCCTTCTTCATACTCCCCTAATGCTTCCAATGCATTTGGGTCAACTGATGGTGCATAATCCGGTAAAATACTGTTTGGAATAAGAACCGGCATTGCAAATTCTCCTTCATCAAGAGATTGAAGCCAAACAATTGATGCATTTGGTTTCTGAGCATCATGCACAATCGCAAATTTCTTTAATGTTGGAAAACCAATTATGCCATTTTCAAAATATACTACTTTGTCATCTCCAACTGAGATGTCACCAAATAATCTGGTTTTTAAATTCATTTTAATTTACCCCTTTTAAATATAGTTTAATAATGATAACTGTCCAATATTACCTACAGCCTGAAGTGAAAGCTGGTATGCATATTTGGCAGCAGAGCTGTTAAGAATTATATCTGACAAATTAACATCTTCATTATTTGTAAGCAATTCATTAAATGTAGTAAGCTGCTGAGATGTTCTTTCTTTTATCATAGTCAGACGTGCATCTCTGTTACCTAAATCAGTTCTCTGAACTTCTACATTATCCTGATATTCCTGAAAATCATCTACACCTGCTTCAAATAATCCCTGCATAATGGATTTCTGTAAATCCAATTCTTTGTTAGCAGCTTCTAACATTGATGCTATGCCAGTCTTTTCGTCATCTGAATAAAGTGAGCTCTTCTGCATATTTTCAAGCTGTGTAACTTTTTTCTCTATATCCTGAACACTTGTTATAGTATCACGAAGTCTTCTTATGTCTTTAAGGACATTCAAATCTAAAACTTCATCTGCCTGTGTATTAACCTTAAGATACTGATTCTGTGTCACCTGATATTCCATTGCCTGATCTTCTTTTGTGTATGTTACATTTGTATTTAAATCAACACAGTCAAAATAAAATACCGGGTTAACATCTCCTGTATTAAATCCTGTCTTATTGTAATTTGCAGTAAGTCCTGCATCTGAGCCAAGATTTTTAAGTGTATCAGAAACATCTGAACCAAATATAATTTCTGATGTCTCCGCAATAAATACTGCCCCGTCTGCCGGCACATTCAGATATGCCTGATCTGATGCTTTGGCATAAGTAGTAACGGTAATTTCCTGCTGTGTTCCATCTGTTGCTGTATATGACAGTGAATTAAATGTACCTACACCTGTATATGCCAGTGAAAAACTGTAAACTTCATTTATCTGAGGAGTGTCTGCTGCTGCTATTGACTGAAGATTACCTGCATCGACCGTTACTTTCTGTGAAACATATTTATTTGATTTAATATCTCCGACTTTAAATGTCTCACTTATCTGATATGACGCTTCTGCATCACCTTCTAAAAATGTAAAACTCTTATCAGTTTTGTAACCGGTAAAAATTGTTCTGCCGGCATATGTTGTATTTCCTTCTTTAAAATACTCTGAACATAAAGCATCTAAATCTTCAAGGATTGCACTTCTTTCTTTTGAGCTCAAATATCCGTTGACACCTTTTGTGCAATCGTAATACATACTCTGCAGAATAGATGACATATTCTTTATAGAACTTTCTGTTACTTCAAGCCATGATTGTGCATCTTCTATATTTTTTTCATAATACTGTTCCAATTCACTCACGCTCTTTCTAAGACGAAGTGAACGGATTGCAACAATCGGATCCTCAGAAGGTTTCTGAATCTTCTTCTGAGTAGCAAGCTGTGTGCTTAATGTATCCATTGTCAGCTTATTAGCATTAATATTTGATTTATTTGTGTTGAGCATCATGCTGTTAGTAATTCTCATCGCTGTGCCTCCTATACTCCGGTCTGAGTTATAAGTCTGTCATAACATTCATTCATAACGCTTATAACTTTTGAACATAAATTGTATGCCTGCTGAAATCTCATTAAATCCATTGATTCCTCATCTTCATCTACACCTGAAACAGACAATCTCTGATTAACTATTGATGTAGATAAATTACTGCGGTTTTCCATCTTAGTCTTTGCAGTCTTAGCCGCAACTGAAATATCTGATGTAAGTGATTCAAAGAATGATGACGGTGTTGAGTTGTTAATACATCCATCTTCACCTAATGCCATAATCTTTTCAAGAATATCTGTACCGTCAACACCCTGATTTGAATTGGCGGTAGTTGAAAACAATCTTGAATCCTCCAACAGTGACTCGAGTACAGTAAGATTTCCTGCTGTAAGCTGATAGTATGTATCACTTGTTGAAGATACATCTGTATCACCAAAATTGTACTCTCCACCTGTTGGACGGTTTCCGGTAAATAAGTTTCCTGCCATTGCACCATCTAATGTCTGACCCGTTGTATGTATGTCATTCATAGCTTTTGCATAACATCTTGCAAACTCATTTAATTTGTTAAGATAATATGGCACACCTCTGTAATCAACTGTTTCACCTACATATCCATCTTTTGCCACACCATTAATTGATGTCGCTGTAATAACTTCCACATCTCTGTCACTCAGCTCGTTTGCCATATAAAATTTATATTCACCATCACCGAGATATTCAAAACTGCTGTATGTAAAATCTCTGTTTGCCAGAGTAATTGTTCCTGATTCAGGCATATTCATAAGTGAAACATCTGTTATATTTGTTCCTGTAAGAATAACTGAATTCTCTCCTCTGTCTACTGCTCCGACTTTGCCCTGAAGATTCTCTTTATTGTTACCATCACGAATTTCTATAAGTCCCTGTAATGTACCTCCAAGTGATGTACTTCCCATATTAAAATCCTGACCATTGCTCCATACAATATCGTACAGACCTTCTGCATCTGACAGATTCTGTCGCTTTGTCCTTGGCACAACTTCAAGATTATAATACTGATTATCCTTGACGAGAACTGCACCGTCTAACTTAACAGTATAACTTGTCTGACCAGTTACTACAGTGTTTCCGTATGAATCTTTAATAGAACTTGGAACTTCAACTTCTGAAACATCAACATCTGCAAGCTGCGACAACTGGTCTATCAAAAGATTTCTCTGGTCTCTGAGCTCATTAGCAGATTCACCACTTACTTCGATTGTTGCAATCTGCTTATTTACAACTGCAAGCTGTTCTGCAATGCTGTTAATCTCATCAACTGTTGATTTTACTTCTTCATTGATTGATTTCTGAATTTCCTGCAGCTCATTATAAAGTGTATTGGCAGTTGTTGCCACATTCTGAAATGCATTAACAGCTTCATTTCTTACGGCTGTATTTGAAGGGTCATCAGCTAAACTTTTTAAGGTTGTAGAAAGTTTTGTAAGCACTTTTGTCATACCATTCTGATTTTCTTCTTCAAAATAACCTTCTATTTCATTCATATAATACTGCTTTATATAAAACTCACCATATCTTTGATTATTTTCCCAATATTTATAGTCATAATATGTATCTCTTATCTGTGATATTGATGTAGCAGTAACACCTGTACCCACAGTACCGGTTTTGTTAAAAGTTCTGAGTGATTCAGATTCTACTCTGGTCACTTCCTGTCTTGTATATCCGTTAGTCTTTGAATTGGCAATATTGTTGGAGGTAGTGTTAAGGGCTGCCATATATGCATGTAAACCGGAACCTCCAATTGTTAAACCTAAAAATGTCGAAGCCATAAACTATCCTCCTATCATGTTCCTAACTGTGCAAGTAAATAGTCCAACATATCACTTACAACTGTAAAGTATCTTGATGATGCATTATAAGCACTCTGAAAACGAATCATATTAGTAAGTTCTTCGTCTGATGAAACACCGGCAACTTTCTGTCTTTCATTATCGAGATATGTTGTCGTTGTATCGAGTGCATCTTCTGACGCTTTATATACAGAACCAAGATTCGCAATATCTCCAAGCATCTGTGTATAATATGTCTGATAATCAACATCTGATGCATCAACAGGATTTAATCTGGCAAATGATGAAGTCCATGCATTTACAAGTGCAAGTGCTCTATCATGATCTGCATCCCCCTGTTTAGTAGTCATCGGCAATATTGATTCATCTTTTAGCACATCATCATTAATCTTGACATTACCAAGTGTGTACAATGTATTTGTACTATTTGGATCTTCTTCATTGTAAACATAATATTCTGCAGTTGTTCCATCTTCCAATGTAAGTGTCTGCTTTGTATATCTGTCTATTGCCTTACGGCTGAAAAGCTCAACCCCGATTTCACCATTAGCACCGTATGAGCAGTTGTCTTCGTCAAGTACTTTAACCTTTGTTCCGTCTTCAAGTGTTACTGTCTTGTTAGGTGATAATATATCATTTATCTGTGTTACAATTCCATGGAATAACTGGTCAAATTCTGTCATTACCTTACCGATTGCTGAAGATGAAATTTCATCATAAGCATCCATCTTATCTTCATATTCAGCTAAATCTGCAATATACTGCGGGTCTGTCTCACCCAATGGATAAGTATCTGTATCTGATGAATCCGGTTTAACCGGCATGTCAGTATAATTATATGTTCCCGAACCTCTTGCAAGTATATATGCTTTAAGTTCTCCAATGTCGGTATTCAGCCTTGTAGATATAGGCTGTGACATATCAAACACTTCTTCATTATTAAGCTGCGGCCACACAGGTGTCTCAAATCCCGTAATTAAATCATAATCCAAATCCATCGAATAGTAACATGTATTTGTGACGAAATCCTTACCTTCAATATCGACTAATACATATCCTTCAGCACTCTCCTTGTAACTTATATTAACAAGTCCGCTAAGTTCATCTAATGCTGAATTTCTCAAGTCGCGTAAATCATTGGCATGTTCAACACCGCCTGATTCAATTGTAAGAATCTGCTTATTTAATGAAAAAATGGTATTACCAAGTTCATTAATTCTGTTAACTGTATTCTCTACTTTTATATTTAATTTGGACTGATATTCTTTCATTCCATTATATACATCAGTAAACCTCTCCACAAACTGTTCAGCAGAATCTCTGAACAGTGCCAGCGATGTAGTATCGTTTGGTGTCTTAGCCAATTCCTGAATTGATGACCACAAATCAGAAATTACAGTTGAAACTTTAACACCTTCCATCTCACCAAATAATGTTTCTATTTCTGAAACTGCCGAATAACTTGCCGAATAAAATCCCTGTCTTCCTGACTCCTGCCTGTATGCCGTATCCATAAAGCGGTCACGAACCTGACGAATCGCCGCAATAGTTACACCTGAGCCTACCTGATTGGCTGTGGTTGCACTAAGTCCTAAAGAGTTGTAAATTGCATCAGATTGAACTACCTGCTGCCTTGTATAACCCTTTGTCTGAATGTTTGCAAGGTTGTTACCCGTTGTGTTTAATGCATTTTGGCTAGTTGTGAGTCCTGAATGTCCAACATATAAATCGCTCATTAAACTCATATCTAAAACCTCTTTCTGTAAATATTTCCGTAACACTGACACGTTCTTATAAATCCGCTGTCAGATTACTGCTTCGTATCAAATCTGCCATTTCCCTGTATACTTGCCGCATTCAACGCGTCCTTGCTATAATTGGCTGTCTCTGGTGCCATACGCATACTCCGATACAATGTCAAATCAAAATCAAGCAGTTCCATAGCCTGATTGACTAATATCCTGTTACGCTCATTGCTGTTCTTCATCTTATGGGCAGTCGCTATAAGTTCGTCATAGACTTCCTTAAGCTTCTGCTGTTCTCCAGGCTGTCTGCTCAACAAATCAACAACCTGTGCAACCGTAAGCTTCCGGGTATCCTTTCCCAAAACAATTCCCATATCAGCAATTACGCCGTCACATTTTTTTTCACATTTCTTAATTATATCTACGATTTCCTGTTCTTTCTCTGAAATCTCCAAAATTCTCTTTATATCTGATTTGATGAGTGCATCTGTCTTCTCTTCTGACAGTACCAGTAATTTATTATACTCATCATTCTCTTTCTGTAATACATCCAGCATTTCTTCCATTAAGCTTGCCAAAAGAAAAACCTCATTTCCTCACCAAATTTATTCCGGCAGTTTACATAAAATGTTCTGCCTGTTATATGAATTAAAGCATAAACTGATTATATCGGTCTATCACTTTAGCTGCAAAATCTTCACCTGATACTGAATATTCTCCGCTGTTAATTCGACTCTTAATCTCTTTAACCAAATCTTCCCGTACATCTTCAGATTCTTTCACAGCTTTTCTGGCAACCTGAAAATCTTTTCCTGCCTGCGATATTTCAAGCTGGTCTGTTGAGCCTGCATCAGATGTCTTCTTCTGCTTGCTTATGCTCTTCTTGTCATACAACTGGGCTACCATCTGAATATTTTCTATACGCATAATGAACACTCCTTTCATGTTCTATTCTGTTCTAAAAATAATGCTTCATATATATTATCGGAAATTTCAAAAAAAAATTTACACATTAATCATTTTTTATTATACTGTAAAAACCTGACATCTGCATATTTCTGTAAATTAACATAAAAAAATAATAAAAAAAACTCTGTTCTGTAAGTTCTAACTTACAAAACAGAGGGGATTTATTTAATGGATTGTTCCGCCGCCGACAACAACATCTCCGTCATATAAAACAACAGCCTGACCGGTTGTTATTGCTCTCTGCGGTTCATCAAATGTTATTTCTACTTTTCCATCAGGCATTACTTCCGCCCAGGCCGCAGCTTCTTTTGCATGATATCTTGTCTTTGCCATTACACGCACCGGTTTGTCCGGCTGTTCGTATGCAATCCAGTTAAAATCGGTTGCGCACAATTTATCTGTGAATAATTCTTTTTCAGAAGATAATATTACACGGTTATTTTCCAAATCTTTAGCATATACATACATAGGCGCAGGCAATGCAAGTCCAAGGCCTTTTCTCTGGCCGATTGTATATCTTATAAGACCTTTGTGCTGTCCTAAAACATTACCGTCCAAATCAACAAAATCTCCCGGCGGATATGTTTTTCCGGAATATTCTTCTATGAAATTGCCATAATTGCCATCAGGCACAAAACAAATATCCTGGCTGTCATGTTTTCTTGCATTGACAAAGCCATATTTTTCAGCAACTGCACGAACCTGTTCTTTATCGGAATATTCACCGAGCGGAAAACACGTATGTGCAAGCTGGTCCTGTGTCATAAAATAAAGCACATAACTCTGGTCTTTTGCGACATTTGCAGATTTTTTCAGTAAATATCTGCCTTTTTCTTCATCATAATCTATTCTTGCATAATGTCCTGTTACAATTGTATCGCAGTCCTGCTCTTTGGCACGATGATAAAGCCTTGCAAATTTCATGAAACGGTTGCAGTCTATACACGGGTTAGGTGTTGCACCAACTTCATATGCATGTATGAACCTGTCTATAACCTGTCTGCTGAAGTCTTCTTTAAAATTTGAGACATAATAGCGCATTCCAAGCTTGTGGCAGACACTTCTTGCATCTTCCACATCTGACAATGTGCAGCATGCTTTTTCACAGGGCTCACCAATATCCTCATTCTCATAAAGCTTCATTGTTACCCCGATACACTCATAACCCTTTTCGCACATGAGTGCTGCCGAAACTGAACTGTCCACACCACCGCTCATAGCGATAAGCGCTTTTTTATTCATAATTATTTCCTCCAAAAAACTAATTAACCGCCATACTCTATCATCTTATCAATACTGCGTTTTGCAGCAAGGCGCAGTTCTTCATCGAGAGTAATTTCTTCACCGCCTGAAAATTTACAGCATGAGAGTACATCTGAAAGTGTTGTAGCTTTCATGTTGTGACATACCAAATCTTTTGAAGCCGGATAAAATTTCTTATCCGGACAGTCAAACTGTAAATGCTGTACGATACTGTTTTCTGTTCCGATTATAAATTCTTTATCACTGCTTGCTTTTGCATATTCCATTATTCCACTTGTTGAGCCTACATAATCAGCAAGCTTAACAACATCCGGTACACATTCCGGGTGTACAAGGAATTTTGCATTCGGGTGCTGTGCCTTTATTTTCTCAACATTCTTCACTGTAAGACGGGCATGTGTCGGACAGCCGCCATGTACAAGCTTAAAATTCTTCTCCGGCATCTGTTCTTTAACATAGGTGCCAAGATTGATATCAGGAATAAACAAAATATTCTTCTCCGGCATTGCCTTAAGTATTTTTACAGCAGATGATGATGTAACGCACACATCACAAATTGTCTTTAAATCTGATGTTGTGTTGATATAGGCAACAACTGCATAATCAGGATACATCTCCTTCATCTGTGAGATGAGCTCCTTATCCATCTGTTCTGCCATAGGACAGCCTGCATCTGCATTAGACAGAAAAACTCTCTTCTCCGGTGAGAGAATCTTTACTGTCTCTGCCATAAATCTTACTCCACACATAATTACATTCTTATGAGGTACAGTCTGTGCTTTCTTTGCAAGAGCATAAGAATCTCCAACAAAATCCGCTACTTCTGTCACATCTCTTGTCTGGTATGAATGTGCAAGAATATATATGTCATTTTCTTTTTTCAAACGAACTATTTCGTCATGCATTTCCTGAATTGTCATCTTTGGCACCCTTTCTCTTCATGCTTCTTATTTTCTGACATTATACTTTAATTGAATATTTTTTTCAAGAGTGCAATTCATTGTCAGGTAAATCTTTCATACTCTTCATGCTTATAAATATTGTTGACATATTATGAAGCAAAGCAGAAGTTGTAGGCTGCAGTATTCCCGCAACTCCTAAAAATATAAGCGAAGTGTTAATTCCTACTATTGCTCTGTAATTAGTATGAATTCTCTTAACCATCGCATCACTGAGCTTTTTAAGTATTACGATTTCATTTAAATCATCTGCACTTACCGTAATATCAGCAATTTCTCTGGCAATTTCCGCACCTGCACTTACAGCAACTCCAACATCTGCTTCTGAAAGTGCCGGCGAATCATTTATACCATCGCCAATCATTATTACTTTTCTTCCGGATTCTTTTTCTTTTTTAACAAATTTTGCTTTATCTTCCGGTAAAACTTCTGAATAATATTCGTCAACACCGACTTTTTCTGCAATATTCGCTGCGATTCTTTCACTGTCGCCTGTCATCATTGCAATTTTAGTAAATCCTAAAGCCTTAAGTTCACTTATAACATCTGCAGCTTCTTCACGCAGAGGGTCTTCTATTGATATTACAGCCGCAAGTTTTCCATCTATAGCCATGTATAAATGAGAATATTCTATAGACAGAGTGTCAAACAGTTCTGTCTTATCTTCCGGTATTGTAACCTGCTCGTCCTCAAACACAAAATGATAGCTGCCTATTATTATCTTCTTACCTTCAAGCATTGATGAAATTCCATGTGCAACTATATACTGAACTTTTGAATGAAGCTCTTCATGCACAAGATTTCTCTCAACTGCGGCTTTTACAACTGCCTTGGCCATTGAATGTGGAAAATGTTCTTCAAGACATGCGGCTATTCTTAGCAGTTCATTTTCTGACTGACCGTTAAATGAAACAACATTTACTACTGTCGGCTGTGCTTTTGTAAGTGTGCCTGTTTTATCAAAAACTATTGTTGTTGCTTCTGCAACATTTTCCATATACATTCCGCCCTTAACGGTTATGTCGTATGTGCTTGCCTGTCTGATTGCAGAAAGAACAGTCAGAGGCATTGCAAGCTTAAGCGCACATGAAAAATCTACCATTAAAACGGATACTGCCTTAGTAACATTTCTTGTGAGCAGCCATGTAATCCCTGTTCCTGCAAATGTATACGGAACAAGTTTGTCTGCAAGATGTTCTGCTTTACCTTCAAGTGATGATTTGAGTTTCTCTGATTCTTCTATCATCTTCATGATTTTTTCGTATTTGCTGGAACCATTTACTTCTTTGACACAGACTGTAATTTCGCCTTCTTCAACAACTGTTCCCGCATATACAAAACCACCCTCAGATTTTCTGACAGGAACTGACTCACCTGTAAGTGATGCCTGATTTACCATAGCTTCACCGTATGTAACATGACCGTCAAACGGTATCATGCTTCCCATATGAATCTTTATCAAATCACCTGCGGCTATCTGATTTACAGGGACAAGGACTTCCTGTCCATCACTCATAAGCCATACTTTGCTTATATTTAAAGACATGCTTCTTGCCAAATCACCAACAGATTTCTTTCTTGTCCACTCTTCGAGTATTTCACCAATTCCAAGTAAAAACATTACCGAACCTGCTGTTGAAATATCGCCACGGAATATCGATACGCCTATCGCAGTTCCATCAAGCACAGGAACTTCTATTTTGCCTTTTGCAAGAGTCTTTAATCCTTCCCATATATATTTAACGGATTTTACTACTGCAACTGCACTTCTTACAGGATATGGCATAAACATTTTTATTCCATAATGCATAACTGTCTTATTTACAAGCTTGTCCCAGTAATATCTGTTAAGTTCCCTTCCGGAATTTTTAACATAATCTTCCGGGACAATGGCATTTTCAAATGAAAAATGCTTCAAAATATCAATTACTGCGTCTCTCGCACCTTCATATACAACTGATACATCACAGGTTCTTTCCTGTATCTTTGCAGATACTATGTTATCCTGTGAATCAAGGTAATATTGAAGTGTGTCTGCCTGCTCAAAAGTCATTCTGCTTCTTATAATGTGAACTCTTATTCTGCCTTTAATTTCATGTTTAATCTTAAATCTCATGTCTGTACAACCTACTTTCTTACAATTGCATCATTGAGATAAAACAGAGTGTTCTATTCTTCTGAAGCTTCTTCTTTAACTTCTTCGCACTCGTTTTGTTCACATTCTTCTTCCTGTGCACATTCTTCCTGTTCAGATTCCTCAAATATTTCTTCTTCCCTGGCGGCTCTTTCTTCATTAATCTGCTGAGCTTCTGCATAAATATCTTCAGCATTTTCCTGAACAGTTGTTGCAGCCTTCATAACACATTCTTTTGCACGAAGAACTGCCGCTGTACAGTTAGTGTAGAGTTTCTTTGCATCTTTGCTTGAAAGAATCTTGATTCCTGCTGTTCCAAATAAAACTCCTGCGGCAAAAATACCGGTTTTCTTAACATTGATTTTCTTTAAAGTATCTA
>CAJJNI010000022.1 GCA_905193085.1 uncultured Lachnospiraceae bacterium
TATCCTGAAATAAATGAGTAAAAACTTAAAATAGTGATGGGGAATATTTCTGAAATATTTAGTGGGGATATTTTTTAATGGTACAGAAAAAATATTTTTATGTGGAATTTCTTTGAAATATTATATGTTTTGAAAATCAGATTTACAGTGGAGATAATATTCTTTAGACATATAATACAAAAGATAAATTTTAGGGGTAAATGAACTATAGCACATAAATAAAAATAATTAAATAACAAAAACAGCATTTTTATGTGTTTCACAGAAAGTTCATAACAGGTATAGGGGATTTTGTAAAAATAAATGAGGTAAAAATAAATGTAATTTGCAAATTTTGATTTAGTAGAATAAAGTCTTGCATATACTGATAAATTATGATACTATATGAGTAGAATCGACAATCGTGAGTGTAGATAAATTTTTATAATAGTGTTCAGGGGTGTTGTTGCTTAACATTAATGTTTGTATTTGTGTTTTATCAAGATGATTTTGTTTAATGATATTGTATTGTGTTCAGCTAAGGTTGGGGTTGGTTATATTTTTGTTTATAAATATATAGGGGAAGAAGGTGATGGCTATGAAAAAATTGCTGAATGTAAATAATGAGTGGGAGGCTGATATGCTTTCAGAACATTTAAAGTCAGAGGGAATATTTTCAATAATACGGGAAAGCATGCCGACAGGAAATATAAGAAAAATAAAAGGTAATGGCTGTGGTGTATTTGGCGGGTTTGATGTGTGGGTCGAAGACGAAACATATGAACTTGCAAAAGAAATAGTCGATGTTGAGAATTATTACAAAGGCAAAAATAATTCATTTAACAAAAGACGCTATATATTGGGAAAAGTAATGGCATGGCTTTGTCTGATTATTATTGCGGCATCTGTTATTTACAATGTTTTTGACATGTTCATGGGAGGGTAATTATTGAGAAAAAATAAATGGAAAATTGTAAGTATATGCTTAATTGTTTATTCGGTTTTGATTTCGGGGGGTTTGGTTTTCGGGTTTAAATATTTTCAGAAATCAGAAATACAAAGAACAATTTCAAAGGTTGCAGATGTTCCACTTGATGGGGAAATGATTACGGGTTACAAGTCAAATGCCGGTTTTTTTGGTGATGGCACAACATATATTCAGATTAATTTAAGTAATGAGGCAAGAGAAGATATAAAAGAAGCAATAAAAGCTAATGGTTCATGGGAGGAGCTGCCATGTACGGACATTTTAGCTGAGCCTGTATATGATTCATATTTCTTTGAAAATGTTGAGCATGATTACGAAGGGCTGTTTCCTGAGATTGAAAATGGCTGGTATTATTTTCTGGATAAGCAGACGGGGGACTTATGCAGTCAGGTAAAAAGCGATATATGGAATCGTAGTTCCAGCAATTATATTTACGCTGTTTATGATATTGATAAGGGCATTTTGTATTATTATGAAACGGATACATAAATTCAATTTAAAAAGTAAGGGGTGATTATTTGAGTAATGTACAGGGGTTAAAAAAAGAACTGTTACTGATAGTTGGGTTGGTTTTAAGCTGCGATATGTTATGGTGGTGGCATTTTTTGAAGTATGAGCCGGAGAGAACAATTATACTTATATTTGGAGCGGTCATATTAGCTGTTGTATGCTGGCTTTTTTACAGAGAAGATTCGCATAATAAATGGTGGCGCATTTGTTTCATCATGTCCATTATTATGCTTTGTTTTTATTCATTTTATTTTGGAATTATTGAGTTGTCACAGGGATTGATAAAAATTCCATCAGTGGAAAAGCTGTGGTTTGCGGCTTATAACTCAGAAATGGCTGTATTGCCTGAAGAATATGGATGGTTTAGAAATATAATTATGGGGCTGTCCGTTGGCGAATTTGTAAGCAATGTTTTATTAGTGTTGTTTATAAATGTGGCATTGTTATTTAACGGTACTGCTAAAAATAAAAAATCTAATTCGGTAATATTTACAGCATCTGTTATTTTTACAGTATTATCAAAATTGATTTATATTATGGAGATTAAATTTCAAATCAATATAATTCAGCATGCAAATTATAAAGAGGGTTATGCAAGAGTTATATGTAGAAATACTATAACTATAGAGTATGCGGTTGCAATTTTAGGCTTGATTATGACATCTGTTTTAATTTCAAATATGTATATACATGATAAAGCATTGATAATTAAGTAAAGTACAATAAATGAGCAAATAAAGAAAATGAGAAAAAGGAGAGGATAATTATGAGGAAAATGATTAAGAAAGTAACTTCATTTATTTTGGCGGGAACATTTTTGATGAGCCAGGTGGTGTGTACCGGTGCGGATAACCTTACATTTGAGCAGTTACAGCGGAAGTTCCCGAATGGAACTTATTACAACCACCGGGTTGAGAAGGGGCATGATTCTACTTCACTTAATCCGGCAAAGGATAAATGTAATAATCCGGACGGATATTCCTGGTATCCTTGTACTGAACATTTTTATGGGCAATTTAGCCAACAGGAAATCGGCTGGTATGACTGTAATCGTTTTAACAAAGCAATTCAGTGTTATGCTTTTGCAAGCAAATTGTCAGTTGATGCTTATGGAACGGAGTTTCATAACTGGCCTGATACGAAAAATGAAACAGAGGATATTAAACCGGGTGATGTTATATGGATTAAATTTTATGATGGAGATAAATACGGACATCAGGCAATGATAATAGATGTTAAAGACAATTATGTATCTCTTGCAGAAGCAAATATGTATGGAACATGCATGATTACATGGGGAGCCTGGTATAGTCTTGATGAATTTTATTCATGGGAAATTTATCATGCACCGCAGCAGCTTGAAAATGCATCGTTTGATAATATTATTACTGAGATAAAAGGTGATGTAGATAATAATGATAACCGCACTCTTACAGATGTAGAAATAGCATTGAATGCGGCTTTGGGAATAAAAGTTGATAAAGATATTAATGAGTGGGCGGCAGATATGGACGGAAATGGTAAAGTCGGAGTTAATGATGTTGCCCAGATTTTGAAAATTGCATTGTTTATAGAGTGGCCGTTAGATGACTTATATTCTAAGGATTATTTTTATAAAACTGCACCATTTAACATGTTTAATAATTAAATAAAGTAGCTGAGAGGAGAAGTTGAAATATGAGATTAAAGAAATTATTTGCAGGAATGTTAGTTATGGGAGCAGTTATTTGTGTTCCGGCTATCGTAAGTGCGCAGGAGAAAGATGGAGAACTTGCAGTTATTGATTTTGAACAGGCAGATTTGACAGAAAATACAAATGGAATTGTTTCGGGTAATTTAAGTGGAAATAATTCATCAATAATTGATTTAGATGGAAATAAAGTGTTAAAACTTGGTGACAGCAGTGGCACTGAAAATAAGTGTGGAGTAGAGATAACTAACGGATTTGCGGGGCATTATGAATTAAGGCAGACACTGACAGAAGCACTTGAAAATACAGGTGTTACCTATAATGGAACAAAAGATGATATGGACGAGAACGGTTATATCAAATATATGGAAGGCAGAACTTATCCTTATCCTACATATACAAATGGTCTTACGATGAATTTCTGGGTAAGACTTCCGGCAGGTGTCGATTATGGTCCGTATGATGAAGAGGCTCCGGTACTTTTTGCATTTACAAGAATAGATGAAACAGCGGGAAATGGCGGAATGTATATGACCGCCGGCGGACTGGTCCGTTTCTGGGAAGGTGATATTGAGGAGTCAGTAAGAAATAATTTCTGTTCAGTAGCAACATATGCTGATGAATCTAATGGTAAATGCGAGTGGCACAATGTAAGTGTTGTATTTGAAAACGATTTAATAACCGTGTATAAAGACGGAGTATTTGTTTATTCATATATGGAAGACGGATATGGATACGGTTATACAAGGAGCCGCGATTTCAATAAAGGCTTTGGGTGTCGAGGAGAACATGAAGCTATTATAGAATATCGGTCTATTGAAGAAGCTTATAAAAATTACCGTGACCTTCTGACTGGTTTTTCTGATGAAGAGAAAAACGCAGGAGATTTTTCTGATTATTCAAAATACACTTTCCTTAACAGTTCTGGGGAATTGCTTATTGATTTCATAACAGATGAGAACACAAAGTTATATGTCGGTGGTGATGATGGTGTATGCTTATGGAATATGGCAGAGTATCAGGATTCGTCAGACAATGTTTTGTATGATGATTTCAAATTTTATAATTACGCTGCAGATGAATATACAGCGCAGGAAATCTATGAAAATGCTGCAGAACATGAAAGCGGCTATATAGAAGGCATTGACCCGGAAGAAAAGAGACCGGTTACAATTAAAAGATATTATCCTGTTGATGTTGATGGAGAAAAAAAAGTGGGTCTTACAGATGTAACAGCTATTTTAAAGATTGCGTTAGGTATATCTGACAGTGGCGAGTATGGAAGTGGAGATGTTGATTTAGACGGAAGTGTTACACTTAAAGATGCATCGTCAGCACTTAAATATGCACTTGGAATAGAAAAATATTATCCGTATGCTGATATGATAAATAATATTATTAATGTAGATTTTGACAGTGATGATATGCAGATTATTGACAGTGAAGATGATAATGACAGTATTTATGTATATAATGTCTACAAAGATAAAAATGATAACTTGTATACTGTATATAATGTAAGGGATGAGATTGTATACGAGGATAAATTGTACGATGGTATACATGATAATGTCAATATTGAAATGCAGCAGAGTGAGCTTACAGATGAACAGTGTAAAGAGATTACTGAAAAGTATGCTCAAATTATATGCGGAGAAGATTATTATAAATTTAATGCTGAAGATATGAACGAGTCTTCAGATATTCCGGGATTATATTATGTGACACTGAGAATGACAATAGGTTCTGATTATTATGCTGATAAATATATTCACATGGTTATTGATGCAGATGGATATATTTATAAGTTAAGTTATTCAAAAGACAGCAAATTAGGTTTGAAAGAAGATGAATTAAAAACTAAAATAGAACTGATTTCTCTGACAGAAGAAAAAGCAAAAGAGCAGGAAAAGGACAAGCTTGATAATCTGTATGGTGAAGGTGTTGCAGAAATATTAAGTTGTCAGTTTTACCGTATTGATGTTAGTAATGATAAAAATGGAAATGTAAAATATATTGTTTATTATTCAGTTCAATATAAGTGTAATGGACTTGTACGATATGATATGGTAGACATTGAAGTCTAGCATCATTTTAAATGCTTCTTACTAAGAGGTTACAATTCATTGTATAATCATATTGAAAAACTTATTGCTATTTACAAAATATTTTGTGTTGTAATTATTGAAATAATCGGATATAATAGGAACACATTAAAAAATAGCAGGAGGCGTTTATATGTCAGTTATTCAGTTGACTAAGGAAAATTTTCAGGAAAAAGTGTTAGATAATGCTAATGTAACATTGGTTGATTTTTATGCAGACTGGTGTGGTCCTTGCAAGATGATGGCTCCGGTTGTTGCAGAAATTGCAGAAGAGAATCCGCAGTTTACAGTTGGAAAAATCAATACAGATGAGCAGCGTTCACTCGCTGAAGAATATTCTATATTCTCAATACCTACACTCATGATTTTTAAAGATGGCGTTGTTGTGGACAAGCAGGTTGGTGCTTGTGGTAAGGAAGATTTGCTTGCAAAATTAAATAATGCATAATAGTTTAGAAAACAGGGGCTGTTGCAACAGGAAAATTTTATGCGACAGCCCCATTGTCATATAAAAGGAGAAAAAATGGACAGAGCGGATATAGCAATTATAGGAACAGGACCTGCCGGAGTATCGGCAGCGATAACTTCAACAGTTCGTAATAAGAAAATACTCTTTTTTGGAAATAAAAATTTAACTGAAAAATTAACAAAGGCACATGAAATTTTGAATTATCCGGGATTTCCTGAAATTTCAGGAGAAGAACTTGCGGGTAAATTTCAAAATCATCTTGAAAGCATGAATATTGATATAATTGATAAAAAAATAAATGCAGTTTATCCGATGGGAAAATATTTTGGACTTCAGGCAGCAGAAGATATTTTTGAAGCGTCAACCGTGATACTTGCTACAGGCGTAGTATTTGGAAAACCATTTGTCGGTGAACAGGAGTTTCTTGGAAGAGGGGTCAGTTATTGTGCAACATGTGATGCCGGGCTTTATCGTGGGAAGACCGTTGCGGTTATCGGTTACAACGAAGAGTCAGAGCGTGAAGCCGATTTTTTAGCGGAAATTGTATCTAAAGTTTATTATATACCGATGAAAAATAAAGAGCCAAAATTAAATTCTTCAATTACTGTAATTGATGAAAAGCCAATGGAAATTACAGGTGGAATGAAAGCGGAAATTTTAAAGACTGACAAAAATGAATATAATGTAGACTGTGTGTTTATTTTGCGTGATGCTATTTCAGCAAGTCAGCTAATTAATGGCGTTGAGATGAATGGAAGTCATGTCGCGGTTAAAGCAGATATGTCGACAAATATTCCGGGACTGTTTGCGTGTGGAGATATAGCAGGAAAACCGTATCAGTATATAAAAGCTGCCGGACAGGGAAATGTGGCGGCTCTCAGTGCGGTTGAATATCTGAGTACATTAAATAATTAGGAGGAATTTAAATGTTTAACAGCATTTGAAGACAGCGGAATTATGTTTAATAATCCGTTCCTTCCGGCAATGAAGCTTTCAGCGTTGGAAGAAGATATGGTTAAAAATGTTCCACAGCTTACAAGTTTCGGGCTTGATTTATACGAGCAGATTTTGGTTTATATCAAAAAATGAAAAAGTTCACATCTTTTTCAAAAAAAGAGCATATATTTGTCATATTTATACTTTAATATTATAAACATCAAAGGGAAACGGAACTGAAATCCTTCCTTTGTTTATATAAAATTTTTTTTCATATTTTTCTCTCATACTCCTTGTAAATGGGGGCTGTACAAAATGTACAGCCCCTGTTTCATGTAGTTTGTATCAGTATTAAAAGTGGGATTGTGTCAGTGCGCAGCATGGAACAATCCGCAGGTATTTATTTATCGTTTTATATCGTAGTTCATGTTCATAAGATTCTTAATTGTTTTAGCATCATCTGTAATATTAGCATCGCCATGTATTGTGTGTTTTATGGCACTGCTTGCTACTGCGAAGTTTATCATGTCCATTGCTTTGTAATTGTGAAGCATTGCGTAGATAAGTCCGCTTGCAAATGCATCACCGCCGCCAACTCTGTCAAGAATATTAAAAGTAAATAGTTTGCTTTCGAATGTGTGTTCGTCATACCACATGAATGCTTTAAGACTGTTCTCACTTCCGCTGTGGGCGTATCTTACATGGCGGGCTATACATTTTAAATTAGGGTAACGTGCAATGAATGCCTGGAAAATTTCGTCCTGCTGTTCGTAGCTTGGCTGTAGAGGAACATTATCTTTGTAATCACCTTTGGCGGGATTGTTATCATCACGGAAAAGATGATAAGGTTCTATTCCGAGAAGAACATCTATATATGGAAGACATTCTGTACACACATCACGCGCTTTTTCCCAACTCCACAGTTTACTTCGGAAATTTCCGTCAAAGCTTACAGTAAGTCCTTTTTGTTTTGCAACTTTAAGACAATTCATAATCAAATCGCGGCAGTTTTCACCGAGGGCAAGAGTAATACCACTTAAATGCAGCCAGTCAAAACCGTCAAGAAGCGCTTCAACATCAACATTGCTGAAATCGTATTCTGTAATTGCACTGTGTTTTCTGTCATAAGTGACTTTACTTGGACGGATACCATAGCCTGTTTCAAGATAGTATGTGCCGAGCCTGTGTGTCGGTGTTTCTTCCGGTGTTGTCAAAATCATTGGTGTGCAGTGAACATCATTTGAACGAAGCCATCTTACTGCACTTTTTCCGAGACTGTTATCAGGAACTACACTGAAAAATGTACTGTCTATTCCAAGATTTGCCAGGGCAAGTGCAATATTTGCTTCGCTGCCACCATAACTTGCTTCAAAGCTGCTTGCCATGCGTATTTTTTCGTAATTTGGCGGTGTTAATCGAAGCATGATTTCACCGATTGTAATAAATTTCTTATCTGTTGCCGGATTTGTAAGCAATGGGTTCATATGTTCCATATATATTGCCTCCTCGCATAAGTTATTTTTTCATTGTATGTTTATTTTATTAGCCATAAATTCTGCTGTCAATAGACATTTTTAAATTACCAGCAAGTTCCTTGAAGATAAAAAATTTGTGTGATATAATTAGTGCAAAATCAGCTGTCTATAGTGTAATTTAGTAAAATGCATTTAGTGAGCTGTTTTGATGGCATAAAAAGTGCATAATTTCTATTTGATTTATTAGGAAGGTATTATAAAAATGAAAGAGAATTTGAAGAAACTTGTTAAATACTACAAGCCATACATGGGCACTTTTATTCTTGATATGGTATTTGCAATGATGTCGGCGGTGGTAGCGCTTGTGATTCCGCTTGTTGTCAGATATATTACAGCACATGTTGCGTATATGGATTCAGCAGAGGCATTTGATATTATAGTTAAGATTGTTATTGCACTTGGTATTCTTGTAGTGATTCAGGGTGGCTGTAATTATTATATTTCAAATTACGGACATGTTATGGGTGCTAAAATCGAGTATGATATGAGGGCACAGATATTTGCACATTATCAGAAATTGTCATATTCATTTTATGATGAACAGAAGGTTGGACAGCTTCTATCAAGAATAACCTCAGATTTGTTTGATATTACGGAGCTTCTGCATCACGGACCGGAAAATGTTGTTATATCCGTAATCAAAATTGTTGGTGCATTGTGTATTCTTGGTGCAATAAGTCCGTGGCTTACACTTGCGGCATTTGTGCTTGTACCGGTCATGTTAGTTTACGCTTACAAACTTAACCGCAGAATGAAGAGAGCATTTAAAACAAATCGTGAGAAAATTGGTGAAATAAATGCGCAGATTGAAGACAGCCTTTCGGGTATCCGTGTCGTAAAATCTTTTGCAAATGAAGATGTTGAGTGTAAAAAATTTGCACAGGGAAACGATAAATTCCTTGAATCAAAAAAGAACAGTTATTTTTATATGGGCTCATATAATGCCGGACTTACAGCATTTACAACACTTATAAATGTTGTTGTTATAGCTGTTGGCGGAATTGGAATTACTAAGGGCTGGGTAAATGTGACTGACTTTGTTACATTTCTGTTGTATATAAATGTGTTTACAGAGCCAGTTAAGGTGCTTATTGACTTTACTGAGCAGTTTCAGAATGGTTATTCGGGTTATGAGAGATTTCTTGAGATTCTTTCAATTGAACCTGAGATTAAAGAAATCGATAATCCTGTTGAATTAAAAGATGTAAAAGGAAAAATTGAATTTGAAGATGTTTCATTTAAATATGCTGATGGAACGGAATCGGTTCTTAGTAATGTAAATCTCAGTGTTGAGCCTGGAAAATATGTTGCGCTTGTAGGTCCTTCGGGTGTTGGAAAAACAACACTTTGTTCGCTTATTCCAAGATTTTATGATGTTACATCGGGCAGTATTAAAATTGACGGAACTGATATTAAAAATGTTTCATTAAAAAGTCTTCGTAACAATATCGGGGTGGTTCAGCAGGACATCTATTTATTTATGGGAACAATTAAAGACAATATAAGGTATGGCAGGGAAGATGCAACTGATGAAGAAATTATTCAGGCTGCAAAAGATGCAAATGCGCATGATTTTATTATGTCATTTGAAAAAGGATATGATACTGATATAGGTCAGCGTGGCATGAAACTTTCCGGCGGTCAGAAACAGAGACTTTCTATAGCAAGAGTATTTTTGAAGAACCCGCCGATACTGATTTTTGATGAAGCAACATCTGCGCTCGATAATGAAAGCGAGCAGGTTGTGCAGGAATCTCTGGAAAGGCTTGCAAAAGGGCGGACAACATTTGTAATTGCACACAGACTTACAACTATACAGAATGCAGAAGAGATACTTGTACTTACAGATAAAGGTATTGAAGAAAAAGGAACAAGACAGGAACTTCTGGCACTTGATGGTGTTTATGCAAAAATGGAAAAAGTGCATCAGAGTTAAATTCATTTGTACAAATTTAGGCGGAGTGATAACATATGAAGAAATTTCCCGGAAAATATTTTGACAAATTTATAGCTAGTGCAATTGCTGTTTCAATGTTGTGCATATCAATGCCACAACAGATGATGGCTGAAAATTATTATATTCAGTCTGATAAAATTCGTGACGGGCTGGACGAAGAAAGCACACAACAGGCACAGGAATTTGTTCAGGGCGTACAGCAGTTAATTGCAGATGGAGAGAACACAGGTGTCAATGTAATTGTTAAGTCAACAGAGATTTTAAATGATGACAGTGCGACAGCCTGTGTTGACAATGGATATAATGATTTGTATGTTTTTCAGTATGAAAATAAAGAGAAGGCTAATGCAGCATTGGAAAGTTTTAAAAATACAGATGGTGTAATTTATGCCGAGATTGAAAGAGAACTTTCTATAGAAGATGAAGCAGATGAAGAAATAAAAGAGTCAAGGCTTACAAATATTTTTGATAACAGCAACTGGGGAATTTCAATGATGCATATGCAGGAGTACAATGCGTTTGTTGAGAGTGTGGGAAAAGAGCCGGAAGAAAATGTTATTGTTGCAGTTGTCGATACAGGAATTTCAGAAGATAGTAATGAAGTATTTTCAGGAAGAGTTTTGGAGGGCGCTTCATTTACATATATTGATAAAAGTCAGGGTGGATTATCATTTGGACAAAATAAATACGGTACGACAAATTATACTGATGATAATGGACATGGAACAGGTGTTTCTGGAATTATCGCGCAGTCAACCTGTGAAAATGTAAAAATTCTTCCTGTAAAAGCTCTTGATGCTAAAGGTTCTGGAAGTGATTTGGCAGTATATACAGGAGTGCTTTATGCAATTACGGAAGGTGCAGATGTTGTTAATTTAAGCTGTGGTGCAGATGGTCAGTCGTTGCTGTATGAGGATATGCTCAATCAGGCTGAGCAGTCAGGGGTAAATATTGTTGTAGCGGCAGGAAATGAATCCCAGAATGTAGAAAATGTATCACCGGCTTCAATTCCTTATTCAATAACAGTTAGTTCAATAGATAAGGCATTTGGTTTTTCTTCTTTTTCAAACTATGGTTCTACCGTAGATTTTACTGCGCCGGGAAGTAATGTTTTACTTATAAATTATAAAGGCGGGTATAAAACAAGCAGTGGAACATCATTTTCAGCACCGCTTATAAGTTCTGTGATTGCTGAATTGTTATGTGCTAATCCTAATTTTACAAATGACGAAGTGTTCGAAATTATGAAAACGAATGCGACAGATTTGGGAGAAGAAGGCTGGGACGAAAAGTTTGGTTACGGCTGGATAGACATGGAAAATTTAGAAGATGATGTAATACCATATGTAGTTGTTCCTGATGGAGATGTCAATGGCGATAATGAAGTAGATATGTCAGATGCACTTCTTGTTCTTAAGGCGGCAGATAAAGATGTGGAACTCGAATTTATACAGCAGGCGCATTTAGGCGTGTACGACGGTGAGGTTACAGTTTCACATGCTTTAAAAATCATGAAATATATAGTAGGAAAAACTCAGAGTTATTCAGATAATTAAAAATTACAAATGAATATAATATTCCTGTTGAGGAAGATTTTAGAAAGGATACTTTTGAAAAAGTACCTAAAAATTATGTTGCATTAAGTATTAATAAGTGGTATAATAATTCTGTTATTGGAATTTGGGTGGATTCCCGAGTGGCCAAAGGGGGCAGACTGTAAATCTGTTGGCAACGCCTTCGAAGGTTCGAATCCTTCTCCACCCATTTCACAAATATTATTTGTGATTGTATCAGTTATTAAACTGATAAATGCCGGCGTGGCGGAACTGGCAGACGCACAGGACTTAAAATCCTGCGGGACTTATACTCCCGTACCGGTTCGATTCCGGTCGCCGGCATTAATATGAACATTTTACAATCAGGAAACCTTTTATCAGGTTTCCTTTTGTTTTATATAATTTTAACTGGAAAAATTTTGTGATACCGGGTGGTTGCTTATGAAGATTCAAACGATAAAAAAAATGTGCGCTATTATTATTATTTGCAGCAGTATATTGCTTTCAGGCTGTGGAGATGAGAAAAGTTCATGGCAGCCGGTTAATGATGGGGTAATAAAGATTGCTGTTCTTGGACAGGAAGAATATATAGTGGATAATGGGGCAATGGAAGCTATGGAGATGGCATCGGAAGATTTCTATGAGAAGACAGGAGTTCGGATTGAGACTGTTGTATATGATGATGATGCAGATTATAATAAGGGGCTTATGTGTGCCGGAAAGATTGCGGAAGATGATAGTATAGGTGCAGTTTTAGTAAAGCAGGAACTCGATTATATAGATGCAACCGCTGAAATATTTGATGCTGCAGGGAAAGCATTTATATTAACAAATGGCTGTTATGAACGGACCATTAATCAGGGTTACGAATATATGCTTGTTGACTGTATTAATGCAAGGCTTGCAGGAAGTATTATGGCTGATTATATTGAAAATAACGGATATAAAAGAGTTGCATTTTGTCATTCAGATACAGAGTATGAGGAAGACGAATTAAAAGGTTTGCAGAAAAGATTAAATGATTCAGAGTCAGTTCTTGCAGATACGGTTGTAGGACCTTATACGCAGGAAGAATTTGATATTGTATATCAGAGATGGTTAAATCTCGGAATAGATGTTGTGTGCATAAGTAATTATGACATTTATAACAGTGATTTAATAAAAATGCTAAGAGAAAAAGGTTCTGACATTCCTGTTGTGGGCGATTATGTAATGGATACCGATGAAGAAATTGCGGCAAATGGAAAATATCTGGACGGAACAGCAATTGTGAGCATGTATATTAATGATAATGAAATGAATAATGAGCAAATAAAAAAAAGATACGAAGAAAAGTATGGTATGGAAATGTCTGAGAAGGCTATTCAGTCATACGATATAACATATATGCTTGGAATGGGACTTAATTCAGGAATTTCAAAATCACATGAGCTTATCGATTATATGAAAAATTCAGAGGGCTATCAGGGAATATCAGGAATTTTGAAATTTGATGAAAACGGTTGTCTTATACCAGATGGTAACGAAATGCTTATATTCAAAAATGGCATGTTCGAAAAGCAATAGAGGAAGATGGTTTATTAATGGAAGGATTATTCAGAAAAAATGCGTTAGACAATATGTCAACTCCGGAAAAATTGGACAGACAGGTGAAAATAATTCGTCCGTCCATGTGGATTGTGGCTGTAATTCTTATTGCAGGTATGATTACCTTTACTATGTGGGCATTTACATATACTATTACGGACGGAGTTACAATTGATGGGGTTGTATTTTCAAATCAGGATGTCGTACAGATACATGCTGCAAGAAAGTGTATGTTAAATGATGTTCTGGTTTCGGAAGGTGATAATGTAGAAATTGGTGATTTGCTGGCAGTAGTTTCAAATGATGAGCAGTTGAATGTGATTGAACAGCAGAGGCTTGAACTTGAAGATAATAATTTAGAAGAAAAAGCTGTGAAAGAAAAAACATTGCAGGATTCGATTGATAAATACATTGCTACTACATTAGTAAAAAGTGATACAAAAGGATATGTACAGACTATTGCAAACAGTGGAAGTGTTATGGAGGCAGGTGATGTAATAGCTTCTGTTATGCCGGACAGTGGTTACGGTTACAGAGAAGTAATTGCATATGTTACAGATCAGGTTGCAAGAAGTCTGAGTGTGGGAATGAAGACACAGATTTCTCCATCATTTGCGGCAAGAGAAGAGTATGGTTATATGACAGGCGTTATTACAGAAATCTCTGATTTTCCTGTTACAAAGGAAAAAGTTAAAAACAGTATGGGAACAGATTCTTATATAGAAGGTATTTTTCCGGGAAATTCTGCAGTTGAAGTAAGAATTAAGCTTGATATAGATTCAGATTCTGATAATGGTTATAAGTGGTCAAATCCAAAAGGAGAAAAATTGTCCGTTGGATATGGAACACAGTGTAGAATTATTGTTGTTACAGATGAATATCATCCGTTAGAATTGTTGTTAAGATAGCGAGGAAAAGATGAAATCAACAGTAAAAAATGTGCCGGTGATTTTGCAGATGGAAGCTGTCGAATGTGGAGCAGCATCACTGGCAATGATATTAGCCTACTATAAAAAATATATTCCGCTGGAAGAACTAAGAAACAGATGTAATGTTTCGCGTGATGGAAGTTCGGCAAAGTACATTATGCTTGCGGCAAGGTCTTATGGCATGGAGGCCAAAGTTTTTAAGATGGGCACGAAGTCGGTAAGAGAATTAAAAACATTGCCGGCAATTATTCATTGGAATTTTAATCATTTTGTTGTTTTATGTGGTTTTAAGGGGGAAAAGGCGGTAATAAATGACCCGGCAGAGGGAAAAATTACAGTGGACGCAGAAGAGTTTAACAATTCATTTACAGGAATAGTATTAAGCTTTAGTCCGACAGAACAGTTTGAAGAGTCAGGCTCTAAGAAGAATATAAGAACTTTTATACATAAAAGAATTAAGGGCAGCTATAAGGCTTTAGTGCTTGTAATTATAACAGGTTTTATTTTGTCATTGCTGGAGCTTATAAAGCCGGTTTTTTATAAGATTTTCATGGATAAAGTTCTTGTGTATCATTCGCAGTACTGGCTTGATATTATTGTGAGGGGAATGATTGTTGTATTATTGGCAGGGGTTGCGGCGGAAATTTTGAAAAATGTACTGATTGCAAGAATTCAGGTGAAGCTTGGTGTTGAAGCTTCGTCATCATTTATGTGGCACATACTCAGGCTCCCTGTAGAATTTTTTTCGCAGAGATATGTCGGAGATGTTGCGGCAAGGCAGCAGAGCAATATTATTATTGCAGATGCGTTATGTAATGTTCTCGCTCCGACAGTATTAAATGTGCTGATGATTGGAATATACATATTTATAATGATTTATTACAATGTGGCACTGGCGGGGTTTGTTCTATTTATAACTGTGTTGAATCTGCTTCTTTTTTTTGTTGTGTCAAAGAAAAATTACAGTGCTGCAAAATCAATGCAGCGTGACAGTGGAAGGCTTGCGGGGGCAACAGTTTCAGCAATTTCAATGATTGAGACAATAAAAGCCGGTGGTGCAGAAATAGATTTTTTTGAAAAAATTGCCGGATATGAAGCAGGTTATAATAATTCAGCAGTTTTTCTTTTAAAACAAAATGCGTATCTTAGGACAATTCCTGTGCTTCTTCATAAACTGGGAATGTGTGTTATACTTATGATGGGTGTTGAACTTGTGTTTAATGGAAAGTTTACAATTGGTGGGCTGATGGCTTTTCAGTCATTTGTCAATCTGTTTATGACACCTGTAGATTCTGTTATTGAAGCGGTGCAGAAATGTCAGAATATAAGTGGAAATATAGAACAGATAGAAGATGTTATGAATTATGAAGCCGAAGAATTTGATTTTTCAGATGATGAAGCTGACAAAGAATATGACATGCTTAGCGGAAATGTCAGCATCAGTAATCTTTCATATTCATTCAGTCCGTTAGCACCGGCATTTATAAATAATTTCAATTTAGATGTGCGAAAAGGTGAAATGATTGCGTTTGTCGGCAGGAGTGGAAGTGGAAAATCTACAATTATAAAATTGATTTCCGGGCTTTATAAAATCTCAGAAGGTGACATAACATTTGACGGAAAATCAATTAATAATATTGACAGATATGTATTCAGGGAATCAGTAAAAGTTGTAGAACAGAATATTACATTATTCGAAGGGACAATAAGAGATAATGTTACACTGTTTGACAGTACGATTTCTGATGAAGATGTTATAAATGCATGTAAGGACGCATGCATTCATGATGACATTGTTGCAATGCCGCAGGGCTATGATTCTGTTTTATCTGAAAATGGAGTTAACCTTTCAGGAGGACAAAGGCAGAGAATTGAGATTGCGAGAGCATTTGCAGGCAATCCGTCTATAATTATACTTGATGAGGCAACATCAGCATTGGATACACTTACGGAAAAGGCTGTAATGAATGCTGTGAGAAAAAGAAATGTCACCTGTTTCATTGTTGCACACAGATTATCGGCAGTAAGGGACGCAGACTGCATAATTTATATGGAGAACGGAAGTGTAGTTGAAAGCGGTTCACATGATCAACTTATGCAGCAGAACGGAAAGTACGCCAATTTGATAAAAAATGGATAGAACGGAAAGTACGCCGGTTTGATAAATAATGGATAGAACGGAAAGTACGCTGGTTTGATAAATAATGGATAGAATGTGAGGTGGTCTTTAGTGAATGGCTTTACAGAAAAAATTCATGCGAAAAAAAATCTGGACTCATTGGCTTTTGAAGATGCATCAAAAAGTGTGAATAACCTGATTGATGGTCAGAATAATTTAAAAAATAAAAGTTACATAAATTCATGTGAAGAAGCTCTTGCGGATATCTGTGGTTATTTTAAAGAAAATATAGTCTCACTCCCAAAAGAAATTGTTGATACAGAAGATATTATGCAGTATGTAATGAATGAAAGCGGCATAATGAGGCGCAGAGTTGTACTAAATGGTAAATGGTGGAAAGAGGGTGCTGCACCTCTTTTATGCCAGAGTGCAGATGGAATATTCAGGGCACTTCTGCCTTCATATAATGGTGGTTATGAATATAGCGATAACGGTGTTATAAAAAAAGTTACCAGGAAAAATGAAAATTATTTTGAAAAAGAATGTTATTGTTTTTATAAATCAATGCCATTTAAGTCTTTAAATACAAAAAATTTCATAGCATTTATGTTAAACGCAATATCAATGTTTGATGTTGTATGGCTTGTTTTGGTTAACATAATATTTGTGGTGCTCGGAATGATTATGCCGGCAATTAATAAATTTATTTTTAATACGCTTCTCCCGTCAGGAACATCAAAAGAGATAATTGGAATAAGCGTTCTGCTGGCAGGAACAGTTATTATCCAGTCATACTGCGGGCTTGCAAATTATCTGTGGATAACCCGGATTGGAAATAAAACAGATATACTTGTGAAAAATGCCATGTGGGGAAGGGTAATGATGCTGCCTTCAGAGTTTTTCAGAAAATACAGTTCAGGTGAAATATCACAGCGTGTATCTGCAATAAATCAGGTATGTGATACTTTGAGCGGACAGCTTATTCCGACATTGCTTACAGCTTCATGCTCGGTAATTTATCTGTTTCAGATTTGGCTGTATGCTGGAGAACTTTTATTTCCGTCAGTTGTAATTGTGATTTTAATTGCTTTAATAAATTTAATAACAGCTTATTTAAAAAACAGACAGGAAAAATATAATAACCGTATAGAAAATAAACTGTCAGGTATGGTTTTACAGTCATTAAATGCCATTTCTAAAATTAAAATTGCAGGTGCCGAGGTGCGTATTTTCGATAAATGGGCAAAAACTTACAGGCAGCTCAAAATGAAACCAGACAAATTTTGTTTGATTTCT
>CAJJNI010000023.1 GCA_905193085.1 uncultured Lachnospiraceae bacterium
CTGATAATGATAAAACAATAACATTACAGGATGTAATGGAAATTTTAAAAATTGCGACAGGTATTTCAAATAATAAGCTTGTTGAAAATTAAAATAAAAAATTTCACACCGTCTCAAAACCAGAAACACCACCTGTATTTTGCTATCAATACAGGTGGTGTTTCTATGGTAAAACAATTTTCAAAAACTTCTTTAATATTCTTCTTTCTCTTCGTGCTCACTGATATCAGATACCGGTGGCTCTAAACCTTCAATCTTAATATTGTTCTTCTGTGCGTAATCCCAAAGAGCTGCATGTATTGCTTCTTCTGCAAGAAGTGAACAGTGAACCTTTACCGGCGGAAGTCCGTCAAGAGCTTCCATAACAGCTTTGTTAGTTATCTCTAACGCTTCCTGTACTGTTTTTCCTTTTACAAGCTCTGTTGCCATACTGCTTGTTGCAACCGCAGCACCACAGCCAAATGTCTTAAATTTAGCTTCTTTGATAATTCCATCATCATCTATATCAAGATAAATTCTCATGATGTCACCACATTTTGCATTACCAACTGTACCAACACCACTTGCATTTTCAATTTCACCAACATTACGAGGGTTATTGAAATGGTCCATTACTTTTTCACTATACATCTATATTCCTCCTGTTAAAGCAGATATTATTTTTATTTAGCCTGTTTCTTAACGAAATCTTCGTACAATGGTGACATGCTTCTTAAACGGTCAATAATTTCTTTAAGTCTGTCTACTACAAAGTCAACATCTTCCATTGTTGTCTCGTCTGACAATGTCATACGGAGTGAACCATGTGCAATTTCATGAGGAAGACCTATTGCAAGCAAAACATGTGACGGGTCAAGTGAACCTGATGTGCAGGCTGAACCACTTGAAGCACATACTCCATGCTGGTCTAACAACATAAGCATTGACTCACCTTCGATAAATCTGAAGCATACATTTACATTATTAGGAAGTCTCTTTACAGGGTCTCCGTTAAGTCTTACATGTGGAATTTCATCTAATATTCTGGAAATCATATGGTCTCTTAATTTGCATTCATATGCACTTCTCTCTGCCATTTTAGCAGATGCAATTGCTGCTGCCTCACCAAAACCAACAATACCCGGAACATTATGTGTACCGGCTCTTCTCTTTCTCTCCTGAGCACCGCCATGAATGAAAGAGCCTGTCCTTAAGCCTTTTCTGATATATAAAAATCCGATTCCCTTAGGACCATTAATCTTATGTCCGCTGGCACTTAACATATCGATGCCCATCTCATCAACATTAATCGGAATATGTCCAAATGCCTGAACTGCATCAGTGTGGAATAAAATTCCTTTTTCTTTGGCAATGGCACCGATTTCTTTTAATGGTTCAATAGTTCCGATTTCGTTGTTAGCTGCCATTATTGAAATGATAATTGTATCAGGCCTTATAGCTGCCTTCAAATCATCAATTGAAATTTCACCATTCTCCTGAACATCAAGATAAGTAACTTCAAAACCATGCTTCTCTAAATATTCGCATGTGTGCAAAATAGCATGATGCTCTATTTTGCTTGTAATGATATGTTTTCCTTTTTTCTGATAAGCTTCAGCAGTTGCTTTAAGTGCCCAGTTATCAGATTCACTGCCGCCGCCTGTAAAATAAATTTCGTCCGGCTTGGCTACTATTACATCTGCAATCTGTCCACGGGCTTTCTCAACAGCTTTTTTTCCTTCGTCTGCAAAAGAATACACGCTTGACGGATTACAATAACATTCCATAAAAAATGGTTTCATTGCTTCAAAAACAGGTTCTGCAACTTTAGTAGTTGCTGCATTATCCAAATAAATCAATTTACTCATGATTAACCTCTTTTCTATCTGGTTTTATAAAGCGGATATAATTCCTAGTTCTCCTATATGATTTTAACCGCCCTTATTTTAATATTTATATGCAATCTGACTATTATTTCCTAGTCAATCACTATGTTTTTTATTTTACCACTATTTTCAATATTGTCAACAGTAAACTATGCAAAGTAAACTTTGAGAAACACTTTTACGAACTTCTCAGGTTATCTTACCAGATTTTAATGGTACAATACACCTATTGCCCACATAAAAAAGTGTGAAATGTCTCCTATTTAACATTTCACACTAAATGGTTTTTTATTCATATTTTAACAATTATTTGTTACATGTACTACCTGATAACTCTGTTATTATAAGAATTACTGTTATTGCAGGAATTCTGCAGCATCTTTATTAACAGTATCTGCAATATCTTTATTAACATCATCTGCAACTTTATCACTGCTTTCTTCTCCTGACATGAAGAAGGCTGCTATCGCCGCACCAAATAAATTTCCATCAGAACTTGTCGCATCTAACTCCTGATTTTTAAATCTGCCTGATGTCATTCTTACTTTTACCTGCTGTTCGCCACTTCTCGTTCCATTTTCCTGTATGTTATCTCTGACAATTTCTGTTACAACTGCTTTATCAAATGTTCTTCCTTCTACAAACACAAGCTCTGTCTTGTCCATGCCATAAAACATAGTGATGCCGGCAATTACTGCCAGCACCACCGTTATGAAACAAGTTCTTCATTTGTAGCAGCATCAAATGTTCTTACTGTAAGGCTTACCTCGTCAAAATCAATTACTGAATATGTATGGTCATGTCCCTGAAGCACCACATCAAAACCTGCCTCATCAATTATACTTGTAAGCTGTGTTCTTAAAACCATACCGTCTGAATCAGAATGGTCGTAACCTGAACCGTAAATATCCTGATGGAACATAAGAACCTTCCATTTAGCATCTTTATTCTCTGAAAATGTACTCATTTGGATTGTTAAAATGATTTTTGTAGTTAATACTCTTGCTGTCATGATTTCCAATAGTTGTTGCTACAGGAAGGCTTCTGAGGGCTGATGGTGCAAGGAAACCTGAATACTCAACCTGCTGTTCAACTTTGTCTTTATCAGTTGACACGCTTGTCTGGTTAATCTGGTCTCCTGCTGAAAGCATAAAGCTTACATTCGGATTAGCTGCAAGCGCATTAGTTAATATTTCATTCCAGTTATATGAGTCATTTCTTGCAAAATATTCTTTAGAATTTGTAAAATCAAAGTAAGTAAATTATTATACTGCTATTCCCAACGCCATTTTTAAAATAAGTACAGTATCAGTTAAATCAACAGAACCATCTTCATTAACATCTGCTGCTGACTGCTGACTGTCATCAATTTCGACTATTCCAAGTGCTGCCTTTAAACATAAAGCGGCATCAGCCAAATCAACTTTTCCACTCAAATCAACATCACCTTTTAAAACCGGCTCATCTATCCATTTAGTACAATGAAGGGCTGCATTTGTAAGTGGCTCATTACAATCTTCTATAACAATATTCTTCCATTCATCTTCTGTTCCATTGTAATACACATCTGCTAAATTAGCGAAGTTATCAAACAAACCTTCACCAACATATTTTAAACTTGAAGGCAATGTTACAGATAAAACATTACTGACATCACAATCTGAAAATGCATAATTGGCAATTCCAATTATTCCATCTTCTACAGTTAATGAATTATCATAATTATTTTTATCTTCAATTATCCATTTTCCACTGACAAGCATATTATCTTCCCAGTTATCATCATTCATATAGTAACCGGTTGAACCAAATGCATAGTCTCCTATATATTCAACAGTATCCGGTACTTCTACTTCATCAATATCATAACAGTCTAAAAATGCTGCAAGCTTTATAGTTTTAAGGTTCTGAGGCAATTCTGCGTTTTTAAGCAATACGCAGCCACAAAAAGCATATTCCCCTATTACTTCAACGCTTGTTGGCATAACAACTTCTTTAAGATTAAGAACATTTCCAAACGACCAATCACCAATTTCTTTAACACCATCCGGCAGTGTATAACTTTCCTCCGGTTTACCTGCTGCATAAAAAATTATTGTACTTAAATCTTTGCTGAACAGGTTTCCGTCTATACTTGTAAAATTTTTATTAGCTGAATCTACAAAAATACCTGTTATATTCTCAGAACCATAAAAAGCCCAAATTGTCAGCTTTGTTACACTTGCAGGTATATCAATTGTCTGAACATCTGAATTATCTGCAAATACTCCATCTGCAATTCCTGTTGTTCCATCTTCAACTACCGGATTCACAGCCGACAGACTACACTCTACTGCCCATTTGTCAATATACTTAATTCCATTAACATAATCAGTATTAATTAATACCCCTGCATCTTCAAAAGCATTACTGCCAATATATTCTATGTTTTCAGAAATATTTATCTTATTAAGTGAAGTACAGCCGGCAAATGTTTCATTTCCTATTTTTTTTATACTGTCAGGAATTACTATATCGCTAAGACTTGTACAATACTCGAAGACACTGTAATCCAGAGTATCTAATTTAGTTTCCTCTTCAAATACAACACTTTTTAAATCAGAACAACAATAGAATGTGAATCCACCAATACTTTCAACACTTGCCGGAATGCTTATACTTTCTATACCACTTTCGAAAAAAGCACCATCTCCAATAAATGTAAGTCCCTGCGGAAGTATAACAGACTTTAAATTCTCACTTTTTGTAAATACGAATGGTTTTAATTCTGTTATTATAGCAGGAATTGTAAATAATTCTTCCGTACGGCCTGGTAAATAAGCGTACATAGCTGTCATGTCTGAATTATATAACCCTCCATTCTGCATAACATAATTTTTATTATTACCGTCAATTGTTATATCACTCAGATTCACACAGCCTCGAAACGGATTATAACTATCAATTTCTTCAACACTTGCCGGAATACTTACTTTAGTTAATGATGAACAGTATCCAAATGCATACTCTCCTATTTTCTTAATTCCATCTGGAATTTCTATTGTTCCTGCAATTGAAGTACAATCATAAAATAAACCCGTCGGAATTTCTGTAAGATTAGCCGGAATGTTTACCCGACTGATTTTTCTGCATCCCAAAAAAGCATAATCCCCACACTCTGTCAGACTATCCGGTAATGTTATACCCTCCAATTGCATACATTGACTAAATGCATATTCACCTATTTTTTTAACGCCTTCCGGTATATTAATACTTTTAAGCGAGCGGCAATACGCAAACGCAGATTTTCCAATTTCTTTTAAACTGTCAGGCAGAACAACACTTTCAAGATTATTACAGGCAGAAAATGCCTCATCACATATAGTTGTCATTCCTTCTTCAAATACGACAGTCTTAATTTGTGATGCCATTTCACCCCATGATGGGTCAGAATCAAAAAAATGAGCCGGCATTTCACCCTTGCCTTTAAAAACCATGTTACCTTCTGCATCAAGTGTCCATACTAAATCATTACTTTCCTCTTCCTCTGCATTGATATTTGCTGGAAATACGGAAAACAACATACATACTGTCAATAAGACAGCAAACAATCTGGTCTTTTTTAAATAATTTTTCATACAATTTCCCCTTTCTTTTTTGTACGCATCAGCACTTTTTTGCTGTTAAAATATACCAGTATGTAAATTATATAATAAATTGTATTTACATTTCAACTATTTGCATCAAAGTCATTTGACAATTATGAAATTTATATGCAAAATTTCTTTATTTTATTATCAGATGGTTTTATAATAATATCAGGGTCAAAAGGACTAAACCCACATGAGCTTGCTCATAGGTGGGTGAAAGACTTTGTGACCCTGGTATCATAAATATTTTCAAAGGGGAAATACAATGTTTTTTCATGAGAAACTTAATCAATTTATTGAGGAGATTGATTGTACCGCTAAGGATATAAGTGATATATCAGGTATATCTGCTCCGACTTTAAGCAGGTACAGAAGCGGTACCCGCACTCCGGATATCGACTCTGATAATTTTGACAGACTCTGTACGGCAATCTCAACTATTTCTAAAAAGAATCCCTCGCGTATTCTGTCAAAATCAGAAATAAAAAAGCAGTTTACTGACTGCACTGATATTATTTATGTTGACAAAAATGCACTTATGGATAATTTTAATACGATAGTTACATTGTTCAACATTAATATTAATGATTTATGTAAACATATTAATTATGACCCATCTACTATCTCAAAGTTTAGAACAGGTGCAAGACAGCCCTCTTCTCCGACCAAACTTGCCGATTCTATGGCCGTTTACATTGCAAATACAAAACAAAGCATTGAAGAAATTATAGCAATAACAGAACTAATAGGCTGCACAATGGAACAATACTCGAATCATTATAATCAGATTCATCTTATAAGGAACTGGCTTCTGACAAGACATTCCGGTAAAGCTGACTGCATATCCAAGTTTTTAAATAAGCTTGATGAATTTGATTTGAATGAATACATAAAGGCTATACACTTTGACGAGCTAAAAGTGCCCACTGTTCCATTTCAGCTTCCGACCTCAAAATATTATTACGGACTTGAACAGATGATGGAAAGCGAACTTAATTTTTTAAAGACAACGGTTCTTTCTAAATCTATGGAACCAGTCATACTATATAGCGACATGCCAATGGAAGAAATGGCAAAAGATAAAGAATTTCCTAAAAAATGGATGTTTGGAATGGCTATGATGATAAAAAAAGGGCTGCATTTACACCAGGTTCACAACATTGACAGACCTCTTCCTGAAATGATGCTTGGTCTGGAAGGCTGGATTCCAATGTACATGACAGGACAAATTACACCATACTATGTTAAAGGTATACAAAATCAGACATTTTTACATTTTCTGCGCGTATCAGGAGCTGCCGCACTGTCCGGAGAAGCAATAACAGGTCATCATGCTGAAGGCAGATACTATCTTTCTAAAACAAAAGAAGACATCAGTTATTACAGAAAGCGCGGTGAAGCTTTGCTAAAAGAAGCCTCTCCACTTATGGATATTTACAGAGAGGACGATGCCGCAAAACTAAAAGCATTTTTATCAAACAGTCGAGGATATAATGCCGACTGCACACATATTTTATCAGCACCGCCAATTTATACAATGGATAGTAATTATCTTACAGTTTTTCTGGACAGACATAATATTTCAGAAACTGATAAAGAAAAAATTATTGACTATGCCAAATCAGAGCGGCAACATCTTGAAAAATTTTTAAATGATAACTTTATAACAGACGAAATAGCAATTGTAAGTAAAGAAGAATTTGAGCAGTTTCCGCTTACTCTGTCTCTTTCAAGAATTTTTTATGAGAAAGATATTACCTATACATATGAAGATTATTTAGCCCATTTAGAGCAGACAAAAGAATTTGAAAAAACACATCACGGTTACAATGTCAAAGAAACAACATCTCAGACATTCCGTAATCTGCAGATAACAATTATGAAAAATCGCTGGGTTATGCTTTCAAAAAACAAGGCTCCGGCAATCCATTTTGTTATTCACAATCCAAAACTGTACAAAGCTATTGCCAATTTCTATCCGCCAATAGTTGAGTAAATATATTTACAAGGAGAATGTTATGAAAAAAAGATTATTTTCACTGTTATCAATTGTATTAATTGGAAGCTGTATTGGTTTATCCGGCTGTGGCAGCTCCAAATCAGATTCGTCAAATAACGACAAGGCGACAAAATCAGCATCAACAAGCACTGCACCTGATGCAAACAACTCCTCTACGACACCAACTGCACCGGCAAAAACATATGAACCATCTGCCGCCGCAGAAAAGTATGCCACACACCCTTTTCTTGAATTGTGGTCTGCAAAAGAAGATGTTCCTTATTTGGCTGAGTATTCTTCAATACCAAAAATCATTCCTTACATAGCCAAAAACAATACTAATGGCGGCTGTGTCATTATTTGTCCGGGCGGCGGCTATGTACAGCTTGCCATAGATAAGGAAGGCAAAGCTCCGGCAGAAGCCTTTAATGAAAACAATATTACCGCATTTGTCCTTCAATACCGCACAAACTACACCTACGAGGCAGTCTTAACTGATGTATTCAGAGCAATCAGATATGTCCGTGCCAATGCCGAAGAATTTGCAATTGACCCTGATAAAATCAGCATTATGGGATTTTCTGCCGGAGGTCATCTCGCCGCAATGTCTCTTGAACACTATGACGAAGATACGCAAAATGCTGATGATATAGATAAAGTTTCTGCAAAACCGGACTTTGGAATACTTTGTTATCCTGTCATTTCTTTAAAAGATGATTTGACACATGAGCTTACAAGACAGACATTTCTCGGAAAAGATAATGTAAGCAATGAAGAACTTATTAAAAAATATTCAGCAGAAGAAGGTGTCACAAAAGATACTCCTCCTGTATTTATCTGGCACTGCGAACCTGACGCCGCAGTTCCTGTTGAAAACAGCGAAAATTTTGCCAAAGCACTTGATAAAAACGGAATCGACTATGAAATGCACATTTTTAAAACAGGTGCACATGGACTCGGACTTGCCACTGACAATGAAGAAGTAAAAGAATGGTTTCCGGACTGCGTCAAGTGGCTTAAAGGGTATGGGTATTAAATCTGTCTCATATTTTTTAAAAACAGGTTTGTATCGTTACAAATACTGACTTTGACTCGCAGCCCTCGTAACTTCAAAGAAAGAGCATGCGGCCTTCGCCACATGCTCTTTTCTTTTTTATTTAACCTATAATTATGAGTCAAACTATATTAAATTTTACAACTATCGCAGAATACTAACATAGTATCTTATAGTAACTTATAACATCTTATATCTTCTAACATTATCTGATACTATCCGATATTATCTTCCTGCTGCCTTGCGTTTTCTCCTCGTGTATACAAAACCACTTCCACCGGCCAACATTAACAGTATCCACAGCATAATCTGTGAATCATCTCCTGTCTTTGCTGACTTTGAGTCGGTCTTGTTATCACTGCTGCCATTTCCAGAGGCAGTTGTCTGAGGATTCTGTGATAGTGACGGTTTATCAGTGACTGCTGCTTGCGCTGTCTTTGATGGTTCATCTGTCGCTGACGGTTTGGCAGTTACTGCTGACTCATCTGTTGCTGACGGTTTGTCAGTCACTGCTGGCTCGTCGCTAACTGTTGGCTTATCTGTAACTACCGGCTCATCGCTAACTGTTGGTTTGTCTGTAACTGACGGTGCGTCGGTCTTAGTATTTCCGGAATTTTTCTCAACGATAACTTTGATTTCCGGTAAACTGTCTCCATATGGTGAAACATAACCTTTAAGAGTAGTAGTTCCTTCTTTTACTGCTATTACTGTTGTTCCACTCACTTCTGCTACATTATTATCTTCTGATGCAAATTTTACCTGCATGTCTGAGCTTAATGATACCGGTTCACAACTGAGATTGAGTTCTAATGTCTCGCCCTCTTTTACAGTAATAGAATTTGATTCATCTATATCTTTACCGTTTAACTTATAGTTTACAGGAGATGCTGCCTGCACACGAATGCTGTCTCCATCAGTGCGGTAATTACCTGATTTGTCCAATACTACTCCAAAGCATTCAATATATCCATATTTTTCAAACATTTTTGATGATGTGTCTAATTCCATCACATAATTTTTAGTTTCACCAACTTCGATTCCTTCAAGTGTTACTTTTGAAAGTTCGCATTCTTCCTTAGTATAATCTGTAGTGTCAAAATACGGACCTACAAGTGAAACATTATAACTGTCAGTATTAACAGAAGCTGCATTACCAATATTTGTAACATCACAGCTTACATAGAACTTACCTGCGTCCTGCCATGTATCTACTTTATCTACATCAAATTCTGCTCTCTTAAGAAACTCTTCACTATTATTATATGAATGGTTCGTCCAGTCACCACCTTTTTCATAGCTGTCAGTGGTAATCTTATAGCCTTCAACAGCTTCTGGTGCTGTCCAGTCTACTGAATAGTGAACAACCTGGCCAGGTGTAAGCTTATCATCACTGTCAATTGTATAAATGAGTTCCTGCTCATCGCCTTTTGTGGCATACACATTAACAGTAAAACCTTCTGCATATTTAAGTCCATTGTTTTTAATATCGATACCTGCGGTTACAGTTTCTCCTTCTACAGGTGTAGTGTCTGATAATGTAATATCTGTTACATCTACAGCACCTGAAGGTTCAAGATAAGAAGCACGCAAATCAAAATCTGTGATAATAACAGGATTATTTTCATCTTCTGTATATTCCTGATTATACTGGTTATAAACGACCATCATGTTTCCATCTGCATCAATTACAACATTAGGTTCATCTGTATAAGCATCTGTGTATGTAAGACGATACGGACTTGCCCATGAACAGCCAATACTTCCTGTAACATCATCTTCATCTGTATTTCCGGAATTATTACTGTCTTCATCTGCCTGAATCATTGCAGTTGCAAAAACTTCCCTGCAGATTGTATCTTCAATTTCATCATCTGCCTGTGCAGCTGTGTCAGCTTCATCAGAAATGTCGGCTGCCTGAGTCCATACAATATATATGTCTTCACCATCAACAACCGCCTTAAAATCTGCCATAGAACGGTAACTTTCCGTCCCTTCTGAATCAGTATCCACATATGAATACAAGCTTTCAAGACCTGTTTCATCATCTTTTGTAAGATAATCTTCTTTTATATTGCCATTATCATCAAGACCATATCTTACAAGGTCTGTGACATCTACATATGCCACTTGCTTCTCATTTCTGTACCAGAATAATTTAGTTGTCGCATTCTCGCCTTCTCCGACGCGTATAAGCTGAGGAACAGCATCTGATACATTATCATTTGTTATTCTTACCGGTACATATGTCTTATGTGTCTCAAAATCATAGAACTGTAAGAATAATTCTTTATCATATGCTGTATCGTTGCTTGAATCACTGTCAATTGTGTATGCATAAACCGCAAGACCATTATATGATGTTGCAGTAAAATCTGAAATATTAGGAACATCAAGTCCCATTTCAGGAATTGGAGAAGAAAGGAATCTCTGTCCATGCCAGTTCTTAATAAGTTCTGCCTTATCCTCTTCATTTGCAACTTCATCATCATAATAGTAATCGAATAACCATCTTCCCTGTCCGCTGTTTTCCGGGTCAGAATAAATCATATATGTTACAACACAGTCATTTGTATATGAATTTGACATTTCTTCTGCCGAACCTGTTGATGCTGTCTTTACAAAATAAACAGCTCTGTCACCTGTTACATCATCATACACACTTATTGGAAGATAATCATAATATTCATCTGTTGTAAGACGTGTAATCTCAGATACAGGTGTTTCTGCATCATAATCAACAACCGCTGTATATACTTCCAGATAAGATAAATAATCAGCAGCTTCACCTGACTTCTCGTCAGCCGGGTCGCTTGAAAGCCATGAAATCATAACTTTTCCATCATTCATTGCACAAATGCTTGGCTGGAAATCTGCTGTTCCATCATTCTGGACCGCTACCGGATTACTCCACTTGCCATCTTTGTAAACTGAATATTTTAATACTGTTCTTTCTAACTCATCTTTAGACGAATCAGAATCCAAAAATGCCATGAATACAGTTCCGTCTGATAATTTAAGAATCTGGACATCAGGGTGTTCATATGCATCTGATTCAAGTGTATACGAACTGCTTTCGCTAAATGCTGACATTACCGATGTTTCAGGCGGCAGCCATACCGATTCATTATCAGAATAAGCTTCTCGCAGTCTGAAACCGGCATTTTCCATTGCCTTACTGCTTACAGTCTGTGATGCATCAGCAAACTGTTTAAATGAGCCAAACTTAATTTCAGGGAATGTGTACTGCAATGGTACTGTAAACAGGAATAAATCTATCCATATACCCGCTTTAAATGTTATCATACAGCCCCAGTCATCTACATTTTGTACCGTTGACGGTTCATAAAGTCCCATGATATTAACGCTTCCACCGCCTCGCAGCCCTAAAACACCTGCCAGTCCAATACCAACATATACCTGAACACTGGCTGCCATCTTAACAGAAGCATTAAAATCACCTAATGAATTATCAAAATCAACTGTCGCATTCGACGCATCTTCATAGGTTATTCTCGGCTTTGAAACATCTGTTGCAGCTCCAAAATATGCCAAAATAGATGCTTCTATATCTATACCGAAATATGCCGGTAAAAATACGACAGGAAGAATTGTATACCATGCCATTCTGAATCCACCGCTGACACCTATGTATCCGCCGACACCGGTAAATATGGCTTCAGTATATTTATAACCGGTTTCTCCGTTTGTGAGTTCCATATATGTAAATTCCATATAGACTCCAAATTGCATATCAAATCTCCATGTTGGAGCGCCCAATGCACTTGCTGCCTGTTTTGCAGCCTCTTTACCTGAGCGGCCAATTTCTGTAAGAGCTGTAATATGACTGAATGACTCCTTTATTCCGTTCTTAAATGTGTTAAATGGGTGCTTTATAGAAAACATATCTTTATAATATGTACCGGCTGGTCCGGCATATTTTGTCAAATGTGTTTTTTTAACAGCATCTGAAATCTGTAATGGACTTACACCAATACTCATACGATATCCACTTGCAGTTTTTTCTATTGCAACGGAAACAAATGGAAAATCAAAGTTAAATCCGCTATCTCCGACTAATGGCAATGAAACAAAATTCATATTATCTAACGGAGATACCTGCTGTTCTGGTGCCGGCATATCTTCTGTTGTTTTCTGGGAAAATGTATATCCTGTAAACACATCAGAATATGTTGTCTGTTCCATATCAGCATCATTAACCGTATCAATAAGATTTCCATCCGAATCATATTTTAAATACTTTGTATTAGCACGGTCAGTAGTAACACGCATATACAATCTATTTCCCGGCAGCATCGAAGATGCTTCCATCTGCGCAGAAAATGTATCTGTCGCACTGTCATACTCTGCTGCAATTGTTTTTAACTCTTTATTTGTATATGCATCATACACTACAAAATCAACAGCTTTAAGATTTTCTTTAGCAGCTTCATCTTTTATCGTTCCGTCTGCATCTACTGTTGACTTAGTATAATCAACAGGTGCAACACATCTTACTTTCATTGTTACAGGCTGTGTTGAATCTGCAACAATAGAATAGCCGCTGTAATTAGAATTTTCAGCCCATACCTGGATATTATTTATAATACTTCCATTCTCAGTATTTATGAGTATCTGTCCCGCATTATTTTCAACAAGAAAAACTTCTTCCGTTTTAACTGTTGAATCTACTGTATATGTAATTTCTTTATTTGAACCTTTTGATGAATCATTAAGCTTTAATTCTTTAATTATTGTTTCACCATTAATCGAAATAATATACCTGATTGACATTCCAGAAATTGCACGGAATGCAGGAACGGTAAAATCACCATTTTCATCAGTGACCGCAAATGAACCGCCAAATGTTACAAGCGCATCTTTGACACCAAGTATGTTACTGTAACCAACCTGTTTTGTTGTCATATTATATGTCGGTCTGCAAATATTTCCTGTAATTTCATGGTAAGGCATATCCTCAGCTTTTTTTGATACATAATCAAGTTGTATAATGTTATTTTCAGCATTATTTGAAGCCTCCATATAAAATACATCTCCGGCATAATCCTCTTTGCTGTCCGGTGACTTCCATACACAACCGCCGGTATAATCATCATTCCAGTCCGCAACCCTTGCACTGAGAGAATAAATTTTTCCACAGTCAGGGTCATTATATACAACATAATCTTTGTATTCTTTTCCGTCTATTGTTGTTGTATTTACATATTGTGTATTAAATATACCATACTCTGTATCAAAATTACTTACACTGTCTGCAGGAACTCTGACTATAACAGCATTATTTTTCAACTGGAATAAAGGTGTTATTTCATAATAACCATAACGAAGTCTCCTGTTATCATCAAGATAGCTCTTGCCAAACTCATCATATGGTACAATAACATTTTCTTTTACCCATGAAGTATCTGACTCGTTATATTTATAACTTACCTTATATCCTGCCGGTTCATACAATTCACTGTATTCATCATACATCTTTGTTGAAAGCTGGATTGTATCTCCCATATGATATTCTAGAGTTGTAGTATTATCTAATTTTTTATCAGTATTACTTATGTTAAAATAACCATAATTTTGTGAAGGTACATTTACTTTTATTTTTGAAGTTTTATATCCAAATTCAGGTTTTAAAGTAACAGTACCATATTTTCCATATTTTCCTGAGGTTCCATATGGATTATAATAATAAGTATTGTCATAATACTTAAACATTTTGGTGTTGTTCCAGGCACTATTATCATTTATATACTGTGCTGTAAGTTTTTTGCTGTAAGATGTATATCCATCATTCTCAAATTCAGCAAAATTATATCCATCTGTTGTTGTAAGCTTTGACAAATATGTATATGGAGTTGAAATATTTTTACCGATTGTCTGTTTTAATGTCAGAGTCTCGTCCGCAAATAAAACAACCTCATTATTAGTATTGTTGTTAGCGCCATCTAACGCCAAATAAGTAGCAGTTCCATCATCTGCCTTATAGGAACCATCTTCCTGCAGAAATTTCATTGGCTCTGCCTGCTGAAGCTTAATTAAAAATGGTCTGTAAATCGGTGTTACTTCTCTTAAAAAGAATCTGTTACAGTCATCACAGTTTCCTCTGTTAATAAAATTCACATATACAGGGTCTGTTATTGAACTGTAAATATCCATGGTTTCTTCACCGCTCCAGCCTCTTGTACTTGTATATTCAATATTATTTCCAGGTTGTCTGGCTGTACTGTTTTTTAATCCCTCTTCTCCTTCAAAACCGACCGTTATAGTTGCACAGCTTCCGCATCTTGCCCATCTGACTTTGGTACCGGCATACTCAAAACAGGAATCATAACCACCAAGCCTGAATTCTACTCCGGTAGCACCTTTATAGTTATACCAAAATCTTGTCCAGCCGTTACCACCTACCCATTCCAGTTTCCATTCATTACCGGTCCAGCCATTTGAACCTGTCATATGGTCATCTGATGAGTTGTCTACTGCGCTGGTTAAACTTATCGAATTTGCATATTTTACTGTTGAAAGAGAACGAAAGTTTGAGGCAGCCAGAATACTTGTTTCAGAAGACTGTTCTTCTGGTTCGTCAGCTGCATCTGGAGTAAGTGTAACCGTCTTCTCATCATCTGATATATTTGCTTTGTAATTCGACTTTAATTTTAATAAAAATTCACTGTCCTTTGTTATGTAATCCTTACACACCGGAATGTTTATTGTACGCTTATCAATACCCATCGGAAATGTAACAGACATATCTACCGGTGAAAAATCACGCCCTGCCTGTGCTGAAATTTCTTCTGTTGTAAGTTGTACATCCGCAATACTGTTAATTGCGCCTTCTCTCTTAATTTCTACAGTCAATGTGTCTCCGGCTTCATTAAAAGTATAATCTCCAAAACTAACCTCTGAATCTGCCTGTTCTTCATCATCAACAATAGTTCCTGCAAAGCTTGATGCACTGCTTATTGTTGTGCTCCCTTCAGGGTCTGACAGCATAAGATAGAAATATCTGTCACCATCACCTATATTATTATTTTTAATATCAATAACAATAATTCGTGAATCAACACCCTTAGCAAAATCGACTTTAATATCAGCACCAACTACCGCAGTTGTAAGAACATCTGCAATTTTCTGTATCTGACTGTAAGTATCCTGTGAAGATGTTACACTCTGCGGTTCGCCGTACACCCCCGTAAAAGATGTTCTTGCCTGCTGAAGCGGATTCGTACTTATTGTTTCTCCCGAAACTGTACTCTCTGCCTGACTCTCTTCACCGTTATCCTGTGAAAGTCCTGCACTGTCTTCTATATATTTAATAGTGTCATTTATTGTTTCTACTGCGTCCTGCTGAAGCTGTGAATTTTCAGTAAATTTCTCTGTTAATTCATCATCACTGATAACAGGCGTTTCATCATAATCCTGACCTTCCATTCTCTCTAACAAAGATTCATTATCGTCCGGATTATATACTTTTTCATCACTTCCAAGAAGTGATATTTCATAATCAGTTCCATATTCGGCTGTTAAATCTGCAATTTTCACATTAACACTTGATGCAGATGAACATTCACCTCCACGCCCGATTCTAAGATAATACCTGGTATCTGAATTTTCATCCATACGTGCCATTGATGAAGACATGTAAAACACATCTGAATCAAGTATATCCTGTGTCATACCATTCTCTGCAATACGGAATATATCCTGCGGCTTATCCTGTGCAAAAGTCTGTACCGGTACTGAAGTTACAAACATTGCCAAAGAAAGTAAAACACTGACAGCCCTTTCTTTAATTATTTTCCTCACTTTTTTTCTCATATGTTCCCCCCTTAAATCTTGTTCGTTAAATTATCGTCAATAGGGTTTACAGGAACTCTTGGCAAAGAACCAAATGCTGAACCACTGCCTTTCACACCGGCATTAATACTGTCAAGAAGCTCCTCTTCGTTTGTTATTTCTTCAATAACTTCTTCCTCTTCAAAGTTTTTTGTTTCCTTTTCTTTACTCATAAATCTTCCTCCATTCTTTACTTATGAAACTATTGTTACCGTGGTACCTTTATTATACATAAAACTGCTATGTTTAACAACTTTTTAATGCAGTATTTTCATCACTTTATGTCAATTAAATACATATATGTATTTAATATCTATGTATTTAATATTCTAAACAGATACTGCATCCAGACCTAAAGGCAGATTAGCATTTCTTCCTGTTAGTTTCGCCTAACACAAATAACAGCAGCAACAGAGCAAACACGCCTGCAATAAGCATGATACCTCTCCTTGTTCCCAGCATAAGTGCAAAGCCAAATATAATTGAACCACATGCAGAAGTTATACTCTCTACTGTACTGTTCACACCGAGTGCTTTGCTTTGTCCTACTTTCTTTACCTCGGCCATTGAAGAGAAATATACGGATTGGGCTGATAAACCAAAACTGTCCGCCACCGCAAAAAATACAACAACAACATAACAGCTATACACTGATGGGTTCATTACAAGATACCACAATGCAGCCGCATATAAAAATGAAGCGAGTATCATGGCTTTTTTTACACCCATTTTCTTAGTCACCGGCTCTGCAATTGACGAACCAAGATAAATTGAAATCAATCCGCTTATAAGAAATGCCATTGAAATATATGTTGCTGACAATCCGTTTTGTTCTGCCTGTATCGGAAAGAAATATTCCAAAAACGCAGTACATATTAAATATGGAACTGTTATAAACAGGAAAAACCTTATTACTGCCGGTGTAAATAAATCTTTTAGCTTTCCTGAGCCTTCTGACTCTTCTTCCTCTGATACAATTTTAATTTTTCCTACAAATATAAGTGAAAATATAATCAATACTCCTGACAATACAGCCCCGGCATAGTAAACCATATCTATACCAAACTTTTCCCATATTGCAGAGCCTATTACCGTTCCACAGTTAAGCCCCGCAAGATATGCGGCATTTATATGAATAAACCCCCTGTTTTGCTGTTCTTCATCATCATAACCGGCTGCCCATGAATTAAACGCAATAGTAAGAAA
>CAJJNI010000024.1 GCA_905193085.1 uncultured Lachnospiraceae bacterium
CAAGAAGTTCTTCTGCATTAAGCTCCGAATGTGTTGTTGATGCAGGGTGTATTGCAAGTGATTTAACATCTGCTACATTTGCAAGCAATGAGAATAATTCGAGATTATCGATAAATTCCTGTGCTTTCTTTGCATCACCTTTTATTTCGAATGTAAATATTGAACCACCGCCATTAGGGAAGTAACGCTTATACAATTCCTGCTGTTTCGGGTCATCTGAAACTGATGGGTGATTAACTTTTTCTACCAATGGGTGATTATTTAAATATTCTACTACTTTAAGAGCATTTTCTACATGTCTTTCTACACGGAGTGATAATGTTTCAAGTCCCTGAAGGAAAATCCATGCATGAATAGGTGAAAGTGTTGCACCTGTATCACGAAGAAGAATTGCACGAATTCTTGTTACAAATGCTGCAGGACCTGCTGCCTTTGAGAAGCTTACTCCATGATAGCTTTCGTTTGGCTCAGTAAGCTGTGGGAATTTGCCTGATGCTTCCCAGTCAAATTTACCGCCATCTACAATTACGCCACCGATTGTTGTTCCATGTCCACCGATAAATTTAGTAGCTGAATGAATAACAATATCTGCACCATGTTCGATTGGTCTGACTAAAAATGGTGTTGCAAATGTGCTGTCAACTACGAGTGGTATTTTGTGAGCATGTGCGATTGCCGCAATTGCTTCAATATCAACAACTTCTGAGTTAGGATTACCTAATGTTTCTATATATAATGCTTTAGTATTATCCTGAATTGCATTTTCAAAATTCTGCGGGTCAAGCGGGTCTACGAATGTAGTTGTTACATTGTAATCTACCATTGTGTGTGCAAGTAAGTTATATGTTCCACCATAAACATTCTTAGCTGCTACAATGTGATCTCCTGCAAATGCAAGGTTCTGAATTGTGTATGAAACTGCTGCTGCACCTGATGATACTGCAAGTGCTGCAACACCACCCTCAAGCTTTGCAATTCTTCTTTCAAAAATATCCTGAGTAGGATTTGTAAGTCTTCCGTAAATGTTACCTGCATCTGCAAGTGCAAATCTGTCTGCTGCATGCTGGCTGTTTCTGAATACGAATGATGATGTCTGATAAATTGGTACTGCTCTGGCATCTGTTACAGGGTCATAATCTTCCTGTCCAACATGTAACTGTAATGTTTCAAACTTTAAATCTCTTTCCTGATATGTTTTCTTTGCCATAATATCATTCTCCTTTTGTTTAGTCATTTTTAGTTTGTGAAACTTCGTTTCTCTTATTTGCTAATCATAATACTACCCAATTCATACTTTGTCAATAGGAATTGTATACTTTTTATATAAAAAAATTTAGCACGATGTTTTTCATGCTAAATTAAGAAAAAATAAATCCACGCATTCTGTGTCGAACTCCTCTCAGAAACGATTTCTCTACCGCTGACTCGGTCCAGGCGACCTTACGGCACACAGAAGTGCTTACTTAGTGCTGCTCCATTCCTGACCTGACACGGTTCGTAAGTTCCTGTTGCGCAAGACCCGGACTTCAACGCCAACAAATAAAGTTCTGCTTCCCAAGGAAAAAGCCCTCGACAGAATATCACCCCTGCTATAGCGGATTGCAGGTACAGGGCACCGCTAACTCCCCGGCTGCGTGGAAATTTTATAAACATTTTCAATAATTGCATTATCTGTTGCCATAAAACAGACGCAATTCGCCTTATTATTATACATAACAGGGCGTGTTTTGTCAAATTTATTTTTGAAGAAATTCCACTACTTCAGGAAATTCCATCCCATGAGATGCCTTAACAAGTATTGAATCCCCATCTTCAAGTAATGAATCAAGCTGTTCAAACGCATCTTTCTTATTATCAAAATGCACACATTTCGTAGCTGAATTCCCAGCTCCTTCATTTATATATCTGCTTAAATTTCCTATTGTAATAAGTAAATCTATATCAGAAGCCGCAATGTGCTCTCCTACACCCTGATGCAGTTCTTTTTCATTGTCTCCAAGCTCAAACATATCTCCAAGAATACATACCTTTCTTCCAATTGCATCTTTTAAAATATCGATGGAAGACTTCATCGAAACCGGATTGGCATTGTAGCAGTCATCAATAACCGTATAATGGCCTGTATCTATTATGTTTACCCTGCCGCTTACCGGTTTTAAATTTTCTATGCCTTTTTTGATATCATCAAGGGAAACATTCAAAGCAAGACCGACACTGCATGCGGCAAGCGCATTGTAAACCATATGGATACCCGGGACAGGAATTTTCACAGAAATTTCCCCTGATGGGGTAATAATTTTACATGCTGTGCCTTTCAGACCGAGATTACATATGTCGGCTGCTTTTATCTCATTATTATTATTTTTACCGAAAAATATAATTTTATTATTCTTATACGAAGTTACGGTAGATAACTTATCATCATCTCCGTTAAGACAAATTATGCCATGATTTTTAAGTCCCTCAAAAATTTCTGTTTTTGCCTTAAGTATTCCGTCTCTTGATTTTAAATTTTCCAAATGACAGAGTCCAATGTTAGTTATCACTGCAACATCAGGTTTTGCTATTTTGGTAAGTCTGCTCATTTCACCAAAATCACTTATACCCATCTCAAGAACTGCTGCCTCTTCCTCGCCCGTAAGCCTGAAAACGGTAAGCGGAAGTCCGATTTCGTTATTAAAATTGCCATCTGTCTTGAGTGTTTTATATTTAGTTGAAAGTACCGATGCTATAATTTCCTTTGTGCTTGTTTTACCGACACTTCCGGTTACACCGACAACTTTTACATCAAGCTGCTGCAAATAAAATTCTGCAATGTCCCTTAATGCTTTCAAAGTAGAATCTACATATATATATGGAATATTTTCATCTTCAAGCTTTTTTTCTGAAAGTGTACAGAGCGCACCATTTTCCATAACTGATGTAATAAAATCATGTCCGTCAACTCTTGCGCCTGCTATCGGAATAAAAAGACTTCCATTAATAATTTTTCTGCTGTCAGTAACAACACTTGTTACTTCTTTTTCAAGCAGTTCTTCTTTCCCATAATATTCACCATCTGTTGCTTTTATTAAATTACTTATAGTAAGACCTTTCATTGTAATCTCCGTTCCTTTTACTGTACTGATACCTGAATAAGTTTCTCACAGAGAGTTTCATAGTCCATTCCAAGAACCAATGCTTCCTGAGGCAGAAGACTTGTAGGTGTCATTCCCGGAAGCGTATTAGCTTCAAGACAGTACATACCGCCATTTGAATCCATAATGAAATCGACACGGCAATATTTGTCAAGGAACAATGCCTTTGAAACATCAACAGCTATTGACTGCATCTGTGCAGTCTGTTCTTTTGTAAGATTTGCAGGACAAATGTCATCTGTTTTGCCCGGCTCATACTTGTTAGTATAATCATAAAAGCCTTCTTTAGGCACAATTTCAATTATAGGATATGCTTCTCCGTCTACAACTCCTACGGAAAACTCACGACCAGAAACATATTTTTCTATTATAACTTCATTTTCAAGTCTGAAAGCTTCTTCTAAAGCACCCTTTAATTCTTCTTCCTTATTTACTATAGTAACACCGATACTTGAGCCGCCGCAGCTTGGCTTTACAATACATGGGAGTGTTATGTTAGCTTTTTCTAACATGTGGTCTGTGACTCCAAGCATATCTTTTCCCTGATTCTGTTCGACAATCTGGTAAACCTGTGATTTTTTGAGAGAAATTCCTTTCGGAGTCGGAATACCCTTAGCAGTAAAAATACTCTTTGAAACACCCTTATCCATAGCCATTGCACTTCCAAGATAGCCTGTTCCCGTATATTTTATTCCAAACAGGTCAAATGCAGCCTGCACTTTTCCATTTTCTCCGTTTTCTCCATGAAGTGCCATAAATACTATATCTGCTTTCTGGCACAGAGCTATTACATTTTCACCAAAAAATTCTTTTCTTTTGCTTTTCTCTTCTTCAAGCCTTGCACTGCATTCTTTTATTTCACTGACTGCTTTGTCTAAATTATAATCAGCTCCAAATACATCTGTATTCTTTGTTCCAAAATATACATCTAAAACTGCCGCATTATGTCCTGCGCTTCTGAGTGCTTCGCACACTTTAGTTCCAGTCACAATTGAAACTTCTCTCTCTGTGCTTTTTCCACCAGCTAAAACTATAATATTCATATAAAAGACTCCTTTTTCAAATCCAGACTATTTTCAATATCTCTTTATTCTAGAATAAACTTACAGATTTTGCAAGCTGTTTTCATTATTTTTGTTTTTACTATTTTTTACGGTAAGTAATTAGTAAAAAAATATCAATTTATCTTGTGATGCGATAAAAAATATGTTACGATTGTCATGTTTGGTTTTACTTAAAACTTACACAAAATTTAAAGAGAGGTATTTGTATGGAATTGGCATTCGGTCTTGCCGCCGGTCTCGGATTCTTCCTCTATGGTATGAAACTCATGAGTGAAGGGCTTGAAAAAGTTGCCGGTGCAAAAATGAAAAGTGTACTTTCTATGTGCACAAAAAACACATTTATCGGAGTTCTGGTTGGACTTGTATTTACTGCTATTATCCAATCTTCCAGTGCTTCTACCGTTATGGTTGTCAGTTTTGTTAACTCAGGACTTATGACTCTGACACAATCCGTTGGTCCTATCCTTGGTGCCAATATTGGTACCACCGTTACAGGTCAGCTCGTTTCTTTTAATTTTGACATCGTTGCCCCGATATTTATTCTCATCGGTGTAATAATGTGTAAATTTATGAAGAAACCCCTTGTTCAGAAAATCGGCGAAGTCTGCCTGGGCTTTGGTGTACTTTTCTTTGGAATGTCTACAATGAAAAGCTCGCTTTCCGTAATAAAAGACGCACCCTGGATTTCTGATATGATTTCTTCCATAGGCAATCCATTATTATGTGTACTTATTGGATTTGTTATTACAGCAATCCTTCAAAGTACATCAGCATTTATCGGTATTCTCATTACCCTTGCAAGTACAGGCGTTATGGGAACAGGCGAATTAAATGTTTTATTTTACCTTACACTTGGAAGCAATATCGGTGCATGTATTCCTGCACTTATAGCAGGTCTTAGCGGTCGTAAAGAAGCAAAACGTTCAGCACTTATTCATTTTCTCTTCAATATACTCGGTGCTGTTGTAATAGGAATATTACTTATACCATTTTCAAAATATTTCCAGCATTTTCTTCTTGGGATTTCAAATGGTACAGGCACAGGACAAATGGCCCGTGCTGTTGCTAATGCAGATACTTTATTTAAGGTATTTGAAGTTATTATATTCCTTCCGCTTTCAAAATTGCTTGTCAGACTCACACAGATTATTGTACCAGGTGATGATACACATACTTCAAGATTTGAACTTAAATATATCAATCCCAATCTTGCCGCTTCACCATCTATTACAATTATAGAAGTTACTAACGAAATTAAACACATGGGAAAACTTGCTGCCGAGAACTTAGAGCTTGCATTTGATGCCCTGATTAATAAAAAAGAGGCGAATATTAAAAAAGTATTTGAAACGGAAGAAGAAATTGATTTCTTAAGCGATGAAATTACCAAATATCTTGTAACAATGACACAGTCGGATACAATGCCTGTAAGTTACTCTAAATATATTGCCGGTTATTTTCATGCAGTAAGCGATTTAGAGCGTATAGGCGACCATGCCGAAAACCTTGCTGAATTTGCACAGAGCAGAATAGAAAACAACATTACTTTCAGCGAAACAGGCATAAATGAAGTTAAACAGATGTTTGCCAAAGTAATCAAGACAGTTCATTATTCTATTGATACTTTCACAGACCAGAAAGAAGAATATCTTCAGGATATTGTTGATTTGGAAAATGAAGTTGACATAATGGAAAAAGAACTTCAGAACAACCATATAAATCGTATGGCAAAAGGCGAATGCAGTGCTATGAGTGCTATTTATTCAGACCTTCTTTCTAACCTTGAAAGAGTATCTGACCATGCAACTAATATTGCCTTTGCAATATATGATGAGAGCCAGTATGGATTGAATTAATAAAGATAAACATAAAAAAACAGGCGGAGATAATGCTCTCCGTCTGATTTTTTATTTATTACTTTATGTTATAAATCATATTTAACTCTTCTCTTTGCCGACTGACCTTTATTAAATTGTTAAGTTATATGCTTATTTTCCTGAAGAAAACTTATAAGTTTATCCTGAATTTCTGACAGACATTCAAGCAGTATAGGATTAAATGTTCCACATTCACCATTTAAAATCATTTCCATTGCTTTTTCGTGTGAAAATGCTTTCCTATAAACCCGCTCGCTTGTAAGTGCATCATACGCATCCGCAACAGATACTACCTGGGCTGAAATAGGAATTTCATCACCTTTTAAGCCATCAGGATAACCCTGGCCATCATATCTCTCATGATGCCATCTGCATATTTCAGCAGCAGTCTGCAAAATACGCTCATTCTGATACATGTCCAATTTTTCAAGCATTGATGAACCCATAATCGCATGAGTCTTCATAATTTCAAACTCTTCTCTGGTTAATCTTTCCGGCTTATTTAAAATCTTCTCATCAATACATATTTTACCTATATCATGAAATGCTGATGCTGTAGTTATTAGCGTCCTGTCATTCCATGATAATTTGTATTTGTCAGTTTTTTGAATTAATTTTTCTAAAAGCATCTGTGTTATTGCATTGATGTTGTTGACATGCATCTCTCTTTCACAATTTCTAAATTCAACTATCTGACCTAATATCGCAATCATCATTCGGTTATTTTTTTCTTTTTCATTGATACTTTCCGTAATAATCGAAATTAGTCTGCGCTGTTTTGCATATAATTTAATTGTGTTAAATACTCGTCGGTAAACTATTCTTGCATCAAATGGGCTGCTTATATAATCAGATACGCCCATCTCATATGCCCTTCTTATAGTCTGGTCCGCATCTTCACTGGAAATCATAATTACCGGAACATCTTCTATAAGATGGTTTCGGTTCATCTGTGATAAAACCTCAAAACCGTCCATTTCAGGCATTACAATATCTAAAAGTATGAGTGCAATTCCTGTTCCCTGATGTTGAAGTATATCCATACATTCTTTTCCGTTTGACGCCTGTAAAATATGATAATCTTCCTTTAAAATTTCAGAAAGAAACTCTCTGTTTATCTCTGCATCATCTACTATAAGTATCTGTGCTTTCATTTTCTCCCTGTCAGGCTGATTCTCTTTGTCAGAAGATTCTCCTATTATATCCTGCTCAGTAACTACCATATTCTTATAGCTTTTTGCCTGATACATAAGCTTGTCTGCTTTTGCAATAACATTCTCTATCTGTTCATTCTGTGACAGAACTCCGCCTATACTCACAGATAATTTCATTTTTGAATATCCATGGACATCTGCATTGTTAATTTCCCTTCGAATACGCCTGAGGATATTCTCCATACTCTGCTCATCAGCACCCGGCAGTACAAGAAGAAATTCATCTCCACCATATCTGATTAATTTATCTGTCTTCCTAATGCAATCCCTTATTACATTCGCGGCAGTAATCAGTGCAGCGTCTCCTGCATTATGTCCATATGTGTCATTATATATTTTAAAATCATCTAAATCGATTACCGCAACACCCGCAGTATAATCAAGATTCTTGATTTTCTCTTCATAGTATCTTCGATTATATGCCCCTGTTAATACATCTTCATAAAGTTTATCTTCATAACCGGCTATCTTACTGACAAGCTTGTCTCTTCCCTCTGAACCAACGAGCATGGAATCATCGTCCATGCATTTAATCATTTCCATGCTGTATGGTTTATTATCAATCTCTACATACTTTGCAATGACCTGATAAATCTGTGACTCAAAATATTCAAGCTTTGTTTTCTGAGTCTTAAATTTAACTGCTTTACTGGAAACACAATTTTCACACCTTGTATTTCTATTCCAAAATTTATAACATTCACAATAGTTTTCATGTGAATTACCGTCAACTACCTGCAAAGTATCTGCATCAAGTAATCTTACAACATCGAATACTTCTTCTAAACATTTAATTTTTTCATCTGCCTGCTGCTTTGTCATAATGTAATCTGATTTCATATATTTATCACTCCTGATAGCATACTCCTACTAAGTAAAAAACAGATTACTGTAACTGTCCAATTGCATATTCAGTTATTTTGTACTGTTCTTCTACTTTGGCAAAAAGTTCGTCTGAACTCTCAAGCTCACCTTTTCTTAGTTTTTCGGTAAGTTCAGAACTTACAGTATATAAATTGTTAAAACCGAGATTAAGACATACACCTTTAAGTGTATGTGCTGCCCTGAAAGCTTCATTTACATCTTTATCCTGCAATGCCTGTTTTAAATTGGCAAAACTTGTATCATTAAGAAATTTAACTGCAAATCTCTTTACCATTGCCTCACTTCCAAGCCTGCTCATTACATTGTTATAATCAGCCCCCATATATTCATAACATTCTTTTGTATTCATATATCTCTCCTTATCAAAATGACGAATCTTTTGCAATTCACAAATAATTGTACCAAATTATTTACAAGTATAACACCCTTTTTATAATGTTGCAATTATCAATAATATTTTTTCAATATATTTATATATATCAACAAAATCACGATATTTTTTAATAAATTATAAAAAGCCTTTTTAAAACGACCGGCAGAAGATTAATAGAAATTTATACAAAAAATGTAACCCCAATTGAGAGATTACATTTTTATAAATATCATCAAGTATAATTTCTACAGTAATGATGCCTGCATTTGTGCAAGCTCATTATTGCAATTTTTTTCAGTAATGATGCCTACGGATTGTTACCCGATGCTCGCGATGTTTCCAACAAGAAGGCTTTCTAGTTTTTCTGCAGCTTCTTCTTCATCTTTTCCTTCTGTTGAGATAACCATATTTTCACCTTCTGTGAGGTTTAATGTCATCATTCCCATTATGCTTTTAGCATTTACATGCTTATTACCACTCTCTAAATATATACGGCTTTCATACTGACTTGCAGTCTGAACAATCTGTGCCACCGGTCTGTTTTCTAATCCTGCTGAAATTTTAATTGTTACTGGTTTCTTAATCATTGTAAAATTCCTCCTTTTTTCTCTCGCAATTCATCTGCCAAAATACTTATTTTCCTTAACCTGTGATTTACGCCCGACTTCCCTACAGGCGAACTGAGCATATTTCCAAGCTCTTTTAATGACGCCTCACTATTTTCCAAACGAAGCTGTGCAATCTCTCTAAGCTGCACCGGCAAAGCCTCAAGCCCTATAGTGTTCATAAGATATTCTATATCTTCTTTCTGTTTAACAGCCGCTGAAACCGTTTTATTGATATTGGCTGTCTCACAGTTAACCTGTCTGTTGACATTATTCCGCATCTCTTTAACTATACGAACATTTTCAAGTTTCATTAATGCAACATATGCTTCCATAATATTTAATGTGTCTACTATTTTGTCGCCTTCTTTTATATATACGACAAAATGCTTTTTTCGTTCTACCACTTTTGCATCTAAATCAAAATGATTAAGCAAATCCATCATTTGCTGTGCTTTTTCTTTTGTCTGGCAAACTATTTCAAAATGGTAAAACTTCTCCGGGTCACTTATCGAGCCTGCAGCAAGAAATGCACCTCTTATAAAAGCTCTCTTACAGCATGTATTTTGTACTACAATATTATTTACAAGCCCTGTTCCCGACATAAAATTAAATGATTCATCTAAAAACTTAATTGCTTTTAAAATTCTTATAGTCTCCTGCTCATTATTACATTCGACTATGTATACTTTTCCTTTTTTTGAACAATCTTCTCCTGAAAAAGAAATTGCATCTTTCCCAAAGGCGGCCTCTATCAACTGTACAGTCGATGTTACAACTGCCATATTTTCAGTCTGTATCCTGAATACAGATTTACCATTCCTGCTTACTACATGACCACAAAAAGCAAAAATCCCGGCAAGCTGCGCTATCTGACAATGACGGCTTTTACCTTTGCACCCTGCAAGTTCTTCCTTTACATCTGCTGAAAAAGACATTTTTCTGACTCCCTTTTCACATGCTTTGTTGTGGTAAAAATAACTACATCACTTTTTTGGTGTGACTGTCTTTAAGTATATCCCTGTGTTCAATTTTAATTCCATAACTGTTCTGGTCTTTAAGTGCCTCATAAAGCTTATTTGCAAGAGTAACAGAACGATGTTTGCCACCTGTACAGCCAATACTTATTACAAGACGATTTTTACCTTCCTGTATATAGTTAGGTATAAGAAACTGTATCATATCAACAAGTTTCGACAGAAATTGTCTGGAAACATCCATTCCCATCACAAAATCCTGAACTTCTTTCTCATTACCTGTCTTTTCTTTTAATTCAGTAATGTAATATGGATTCGGTAAAAATCTGACATCAAACACCAGGTCTGAATCATTTGGTATACCGTACTTAAACCCAAATGATAATATGTTTACAAACAAATTCTTATACTCTCTGTTATTTACAAAAATCTGCTCAAGTTCTTTTCTAAGCTCTCTTGTCAGCATACTGCTTGTATCAAGAATATAGTTTGATTTCTTCTTAATATTTTCCAGAAGTTTTCTCTCTTTTTTAATGCCGCTGTCAATTCTTCCTTCTCCGGCAAGCGGATGATTTCGTCTTGTCTCTTTATATCTTTTAACAAGGACTTCATCCGTAGCCTCTAAAAAAAGCACCTCATATTCCTGCTTTTCTTCTGAAAATCTATCTATAAGTTCTTCTATTTTAGATACTTCTCCACTTCGTATATCTACACCAAGTGCGACCTTAGATATTTCCTGATTAGGAATTGAAAGAAGCTCGACAAATTTACCTACAAGCGGTATCGGCAGATTATCTACACAATAATACCCCATATCTTCCAGCATCTTTAATGTCACACTCTTACCTGCACCTGACATGCCTGTAACTATTACAAATCTCACTTATACATCATCCTTCGCTACACTTAGTCTGATTTCAATTGGAAAGTCTCAAAACTCACCAAGCAGTTTAACTTCTAATTCCAAAGGGATATTATTTTCTTTTAACACTTTTTCCTTAATTCGTCGTGTAAGTTCAATCACATCTGCTGCGGTAGCATTTCCCTTATTAATTACAAATCCGCAATGTTTATCTGAAACCTGTGCGCCACCGACGCTATATCCCGAAAATCCTGCTTCCATAATTAATTTTCCCGCAAAATTACCTTCCGGTCTTTTAAATGTTGAACCCGCACTCGGATATTCCAATGGCTGTTTTGTCTTTCTTTTTACCCTTAAATCGTCCATAACAGCTTTAATTTCCTCTCTGTTACCCTGTTTAAGAGTAATAACAGCTTCAAGCACTATTCCCTGCATATCTGCAACAGAACTTTTTCTATACCCAAACTTAAGTTCATCCTCTTTGAGAACAACAACTTCAAAATCACTGTTGAGTACAGTTACCTCTGTCACAACCTGACTCATTTCTCCACCATAAGCTCCGGCATTCATTATTACTGCACCACCTAATGTTCCCGGTATACCTGATGCAAATTCAAAACCGGTCAGACCGGCTTCATAAGCCTTTGCCGCAACTGATGATAACAGAGCACCTGCCATTACACGCAAACGGTTTTCCTCTCTTGTTATCGATGATAAATTTTTGAAAATCTGAATTATAACTCCGTCAAATCCTTTATCTGAAACAAGAAGATTGCTTCCGTTGCCCAAAATAAAATACTTTATGTCGTGTTCCCTGCAATATACAAGCACTTTTTTAAGCACATCAACTGACTGTGCCGAAATAAAAAGTCTTGCCGGCCCTCCAATGCGAAATGTTGTATGCTTTTTCATAGGCTCGTTTTCAAGACAATTCTCAACGCCTGCTATTTCCACTAATTCTTTTATATTATTATCTCCAATCATACAAATAAATCTCCATTTCTTTGTAGTCGAACAGAAAATAGCCTATCTTTAGGATACAATAGGATTTTCTTTATTTCAATTGATAATATACCTAAAACTTTTTCATAAATTCTTTATTTTTGTAAAATTTTCACTATATAAGAGAAAAAGAACAGTATTGATGCATACACAATTATAACAGGACCACATGCCACATTCATATAATATGAAACAAGCAGTCCGCAGATTCCTGAAAAAAGCGAAAAAATTACTGAAAACAAATGATATTGTCTTACATTTGTAGAAATATTTTTTGCAGCCGCTACAGGAAGTATCATAAGTGCATTTATGAGAAGTATTCCTATCCATTTAATAGCGAGCATTACAATTACGGCAATAAGCACTACAAATATATTTTCTATCAGATTAACCTTTATACCCTTACTTCTTGCCAGTGACGAATTAAGACTCACAAAAAGCATCTTGTTGTACAACCCCCACCACAATATAAATGTTATAATAAATACAACAAGCAGTGCTTTTATCTCGCCCGGAGTAATGCTTAATATATCACCGATTAACAGTGATGAATAATTGTTAAAATTACCCTGATACGACAGGACAATAAGTCCTATCGCTATACTGCATGACGCAAACACTGATATGATAGTATCTGATTCTATCCCCTGTTTACTCTTTATTTTGTTGAGAAGAAGTGCAAATAAAACTGCAAATACTATCATGGATATATTTGTATCTGAAACTCCTAAAACTACACCTATTGCAATTCCTGTAAGTGCCGAGTGTCCAAGCGCATCAGAAAAGAATGCCATTTTTTTCTGAACTATAAGTGTACCTACCATACCAAGCAATGGCGTAATTAAAATTATGGCAATAAATGCATTTTTCATGAAATCGTATGAAACCCATGAAAACGGGAGTATTTTTTCCAGAATATTATATATGGTTTCCATTTATTATCGCTCCTGTTCTAAGCTTAAAACTGCTACATTCCAAATGTTTCTTTAAACTCATCACTTGCAAATACTGATGCCGGTGTGCCTTTTTTCAACACTTTCCTGTCTATAAGAACAACCTCATCTGCATATTTTCTGACATACTCCAAATCATGTGAAACTAAAATTATTGCCATGTCATGAGTTTTTTTAAGTTTATCTATAGTCTCATAAAAAAGTTCCATTCCGTTTTTGTCAATTCCGGAAACCGGCTCATCAAGAAGCAGAAGGTTAGGCTCATTTATAATTGCCAGTGACAACAGCACCCTCTGAAGCTGTCCTCCTGAAAGATTTGAAAGCTGCCTGTCAATACAGTCATCAACCTGAAAAACAGACAATGCTTCTTTTATTTTCTGCTCCGTCTTCTTTCGTTTTAACAAAAACACCGGCTCACTGCTCATGTATGAAGCCATAAAATCATACACACTTACAGGAGTTCCTTTTTCTATATTAAGACTTTGCGGAACATATCCTATCTTTAACACATTTTTCTTTTTCAAAGAACGGCCTTCCGGAGTCTGAAATACAATTTTTCCCTGATGCACAACTTCACCTAATATGGCTTTTATTAAGGTTGATTTTCCGGCCCCGTTTCTACCTATGAGTACATGGAGTTTTCCACAATGTATATGCAGATTTACATCTTCTAAAATGACTTCACTTCCATATTGTACATGAAAATGATGAATTTTTATACAATGTAGTCCACATGGCTTATTTGCCTGATTATTCACATCTGTCATTGTGTAAAAGCCTCCTTAAGTAACTCAAGATTCTTATGCATACCGTCAACATAAGCATCTTTATCTGATTCTCCTGATGTCAGCGGGTCAATATAAATAACCTTAACATCACATTCTTTTTTTACCGCTTCAGCCGCAGCTTTTCCGTATGTCTCATCTGCCAGAATGTATTTTACATTCCCGGAATTAACATCATCTATTATATCTCCAATCTGAGCCGCACTGAGCACAGAATTATCGTCCATATTTATTGTTTCTGTAATATTTAAATTCAATGAATCTTCCAGATAATCAAATGCTTCATGAAAAACCACAACTCCGTCTGCTGATTTCCTGTTATTTGAAACAGCTTCTTTAATCTCGTTAGTTTCATCTAACATTCTCTGAAGTTTTTCTTTATATTTATTTAAATTTTCTGTGTAATATGATGCATTTTCAGGATTATTTTCTATCAGTGCATCAGCTATATTTTCAACTTCTTTTATATATAATGAAATATCTATCCATGAATGAGCATTATATTCCCCATGGTCGTGAGAGTCGTGTTCATCTGCGTCATGAATATCTGCATCTGTATGTTCACTTTCATCATGCGCATCTGCGTCATGTGTTGATTCATCTGTAAGAAGTCCTTCTGCATATTCACTGTTACCATGAACATCTGCGTCATGTGTTGATTCATCTGTATGTTCACTATTATCATGCTCATCTTCATCATGCGCATCCGCATGTGAATGCTCGTGCCCGTCAGTTGAAGCTAACAGATTTACACCATCTGTAGCAGTCACAACTGTAAGATTTCCATACTGTGAATATACATCTTCAAGAAAACTTTCCATACCGCCACCATTTACTATGAGCATGTCAGCCTTGTCTAACTGCTTTAAATCTTTTGTGCTTAACTGGTAATCGTGCAGACAACCGGTAGCATTATTTGTCAGATTCTTTACCTCTACTCCGTTAACGCCATCTGTTATGTTCATTGTTGCTATATACATAGGATAAAAACTCGTCATAACAACAAAATCGCCCTCTTGTGCAGTAGAGATACTGCCAGCTTTGACGATTCCAAAACTGGCAAGGCTTATTATACACAATAAAAGGGCGGTCAAAATATACTTATTTCTCCACATGTTCTATCTCCTCTTTCTCATCAGGGAGCAGACTTTCTATATATTCCCATATCTCATCACGACCCTGTTTGGTCTGTGCCGAAAATGGAAATACTTTTGTTTCTGATGGACAGCCTAAACTTTTCTTTATGATTGAAATCTGCTTCTGAAGCTGACTTCTTTTTATTTTGTCCAATTTTGTTGCAATAATTACAGGCCGGTAGCCATTACTTACTATCCAGTCATACATCTGCCTGTCATTTGCAGAAGGCTCATGCCTTATATCTATGAGAAGAAATATTGCGGCAAGTACATCTGATTTTCTCAGATACCGCTCTATCATTTTGCCCCATTTTTCTCTTATTTCCATTGAAACTTTTGCATATCCATATCCCGGCAAATCTACAAAATAAAGTTCTTTATTCACATTATAAAAATTTATTGTCTGTGTCTTTCCAGGAGATGAAGAAGTTCTCGCCAATGATTTACGGTTCAGCAGACCGTTTATAAGTGAGGACTTTCCTACATTTGATTTTCCTGCAAAAGCTATTTCCATCTTGTCATTTTCAGGAAGTTTGCTTGTTATACCGCACACTGTTTCAAGTTCTACGCTTTTTATTTTCATCGGTTTTCTCCTTCTTCATGTAAATTAAACTACTATCTGATATCTGCACTCTAATTATTTATTGCTTAATTTCGATTATTCAAAGATTCTCAATTATATTTCTGATTGAATTAATTATACAAAAGCTTCTTTGATTACCTGTTCCATTTTTTCTACAAAGCATATTTTCATGCCCTGTTTTATTTCGTCATCTATTTCTTCTACATCCGGCTCATTTTTCTTCGGAACTAAAATAGTCTTAATTCCGGCAAGTTTTGCAGCAAGCATTTTTTCTTTTAATCCACCTATTGGAAGAACTCTTCCTCTGAGTGTGATTTCACCTGTCATTGCTACTTCAGGCTTTACAGGGGTATCTGTTACTGCTGACAAAATTGCTGTAGCCATTGTTATACCGGCTGAAGGTCCGTCTTTTGGAACTGCGCCTTCCGGTATATGAATATGAATATCATGTTTTTTGAAGAAATCATCTGCAATTTTGTACTGTTTACTTACTGAACGGATATAACTTATTCCTGTTCTGGCGGATTCCTGCATTACTTCACCGAGTTTTCCGGTAAGTAATATCTCGCCCTTGCCCGGCATTACATTTACTTCTATTTCCAATGTATCTCCGCCGACACTGGTCCATGCAAGTCCCCTTACAATTCCGGTCTGAGGTTTTTCGTTTGCCATATCAACATGGAATTTTTCTTTTCCAAGATAAGTTTTTAAATTACTGTCAGTTATTTTTACAGACTTCTTGTTTTCTTCTAATATTTTCCACGCAGCTTTTCTGCACAGTGCAGCAATATTTCTCTCTAAATTTCTTACACCGGCTTCTTTTGTGTAATTGCTGATTATCTTCTTTAATGCATTATCACTGATTGTAAGCTGTGATTTCTTTAATCCGTTTTTTTCTAACTCTTTTGACACAAGATATTTCTTTGCAATATGGAATTTTTCATTTTCCGTATATCCGGGAATCTGGATTATTTCCATTCTGTCAAGCAGCGGTCTTGATATTGTCTCCGTTGAATTTGCAGTTGCAACAAACAAAACTTTCGACAAATCCATCGGCAGTTCTACATAGTGGTCTCTGAACTGGCAGTTTTGCTCACTGTCAAGCACTTCAAGCAAAGCTGACTGTGTATCCCCTTTATAATCTGAACTCACTTTGTCTATTTCGTCCAAAAGCATTAATGGATTATTTACTCCTGCCTGTTTCATACCGTTTGCAATTCTTCCCGGCATTGCTCCTACATAAGTCTTTCTGTGTCCGCGAATCTCGGCTTCATCTCTTACACCGCCAAGACAAATTCTTACATATTTCTTATTAAGGGCTCTTGCTATTGACCTTGCTATTGATGTCTTTCCTGTTCCCGGAGGGCCAACAAGACAGATTATCGGCGCATCACCGGCTTTAGTCAGCGCTCTTACTGCAAGAAATTCAAGAACACGCTTCTTGACATCAGATAAACCATAATGGTCATCTTCAAGAATCTGCTTTGCTTCTTTAATGTCAAGATTATCTTTTGAACTCTTATTCCACGGAAGCTCTAATAAAGTATCTATATATCCTCTTGAAACACTTCCTTCTGAACTGTTTGAGGAAAGTCCTTCAAGTCTGTCAATTTCTTTATTAAGCTTATCTTTAACTTCTTTTGGAGCTTTGAGCTTTTTAGTTCTGCTTCTGTAGTCTTCAATTTCACTGTCAAAATTGTCTTCGCCAAGCTCTTCACGAATGGCCTGCATCTGTTCACGCAAAACATAATTTTTCTGATTCTCGTCTACTTTCTTGCGAACTTTACTTTGAAGCTCTGCACGAATCTTAAATATCGAGATTTCATTTTCAAGCATAACTAATAAAAGCTGGTATCTTGTGCTTAACTCTTTTGCTTCTAATAATTTCTGCCTGTTTTTATATTCCAATGGCAGGTTAGATGCAACAAACTGTACAAGTTTTTCCAACGACTTGATTTCAAGCATCTGCTTTACAAATCCTTTGCCAAAATTACGGTTTACGATAAGATATTTTCCAAATAAATCGTGAAGCTCTCTAAACATTGCTTCTTTTTCTGTCTC
>CAJJNI010000025.1 GCA_905193085.1 uncultured Lachnospiraceae bacterium
TTTGAATTACAGGTTATTTATTTTTATTTGCATTTTGCTTTGCAGGTTATTTATTTTAATTTGCATTTTGCTTTTCATGTTATTTTTATATTTTATTATAAAGTTGTTCTGACACTCTCTATAAAACATTTTGCAATATCGTACAATACTTTTGACTCAGGTGCGTCATTTGCACTGTTATCAATATAAATGTCTTTTATATTTACATCAGAATTTGTTATTATGGTGATATCGGATATGTTGAGATTTGCATTTTGATTCAAATTTGATTTAAAATGTTCTGTTGTGCTTTCAATGTATTCTTTCCCTGCATTTGAATCACATACAACATATCCTGATACCTGTTCATTTTTCACAGTGAATGTTGCATCTATTGAACCGGTCAATTTTGTATTGAAAGTTATATTGACATTCTGCGCTTCGCCTGTATTGTGTCTCATCTTGAGATTGATGGCAGTTACTTCGCCATTAATCATAACAGGTATCTGATACATCTCTTCCCTTGACATTAAAGATGCTATATTCAGCTGTGAGCCTAGTAATTTCATTGCACGCACATCTACATATGTATCACAGTCATCAACTACTGCATTCTTTATTTCTGATACTGTATTTTCAATAAATTCACTGTATTTTTGCTGCATTGAATCTTTATCTTCAAGTGAATCTGTAAGTAATTCTGATTGCTCCATCATCTGTGATATATCAGAGTCATCAGCGTCACTTGTACCTGTATTTTCTGATATATTATACAGTTTTTTAAACAAATTCTGCGAAGAAGCCAACATATCTTTTATTGCATTAATATTTCCTATGTTATTTGAAATATCGTATCCTGAAATAATATCAAAAACTTTCTGTTCAATATTATTCATATTTCTCAGCATATCTAACTGATATTCTGTATATTTATCATCAGACTCTGCAGCATTATTGATAAAATCTGCAAATTCTTCCAAACTCATATCCATTATATTCTGGCTGCCATCTGCCTGTGTTATATCAGAATTATTTAAATTATGAAGTATGTTCTGTGCAAGATTGCCATAATATTGATTGTTATTTTTATTAAAGCCCTTTTCTATCTGCTGTGATATATCAGATGTAAGTCTGCTTTCTACGCCATTAAAGTTATCATCTACGCTGTATTCAACATTTCCTTTTCTTCTGCTTCTGTACGCTGAAAGCAGATTTTCCATTGTCAAATCTGCACCCTGTGATACTAATGCACCAACTAATGCACCGTCACTTTTTTCAATCTGATTTACAAGCCTGTAAATTCCAATATAGGACTCACGCTCCTGAGATGTAAGCTCATTCTTTTGCTCCATTTTCCACAAAAATTCACTGTACTTATCTTCCGTCACAAAACTGTTTTCATCATAAGTATTTAACTTGTTGTCAAGCTCATCTATTGTAACTTCCATAGGATTATAGTTTTCTCTAATCATTTTGACAACAGCAGATGGTGTCATATGTGATAATACATTATTTATTTTTAAATCAGCACTCTTTACTGCGTCAATATTTTCCGGTGTTATCTCCATTCTGTTATATGCCAGAATTCTGACTGCACGCCTGTTATATTCATTTACATCAATATTCATGCTCTCTAAAATATCATCTACATTTCTAAAGGCAGTCTTTATTGAATCACCCATATCAGCTCTTGGCTTTGTCATAACAGTTTCATATGCTTCTTCTGCGGTTTTATATTTATCGGACAGAGCTGTGCCATCTTTTTCAAGCTGTGCAATTGTACCATAACCATCTGCAAATGCGGCTTTTCCGATAATTGCAGCCGGAGAATTTTTAACAGCTTCTACTGCATCATTAACTGTTGAAAACAAATCAATATTCTGAGGTGAAGCTTCTGCACCTGCTGCCTGTAAATAATTTACCTTATAATCATTTTCTATTGACTTAAGTTCCTCAACAAGTTCTGATAATGACAAAATATCTACGGATATTCCGTTCTTCTCCATAACTGCAATTGATTCTACACTCATAGTAAGCCTTATTTCTTCTAACTGTCTCTTTGCAGTTACAAATCTTATATCATTATCTGAAATCACTGAACCTTTTGCTGTATTATTATTTGAATTATAAATATCTTCAAGAGTTATTTCTCCATCAGAAGCCGCAATTGCAGCTTTAATCTGTTCATCATCTGCTTTGTTGATTAAATCAATTATGCCATCAGCCTTTTGTACAATATCCCGTAAACTTTGTCCGTTCAATCTGGCATCTGCAGCATTGTCTCCTTCATACATTGCATCTGTAATTTTATCAAGAAGTTTATCTTCATCAGCTTGCAGACTGATGCCATTAATTTCTTCAAGCCGGCTTAATGTATCAGAATTAATTGGTAACTGGTTATTGTAAAGCCATTTAATATTTTGCAATACATTATCATCAATTGTAATGCCTTCGTGCGAAAGACTTTGCTCTATCTGTGCAAATACATTTTCAAAATCATTATCCACACTGTTGTGTGCAAGATAGCCGCCTTCCTGCATTGAATAATAACTTCCACCTCTTACAGAGCTTTCACCCATACCAGAATATGATGCTAAATATAAAGATTCTATCGTAATGTCTTTGCCCTGATTTTTTACAAAATACGCTTTTACACCATCTGAAATTTCACCAATTTTTCCGGCAAGTTCGATTGCATACTGCATACTCTCAAGGTTCTTCTGTGTAACAGGCAGATTGGCTTCTTTTAATTTTTTCGCCCACAAAGCCGCATTACCTTTCATACTTGAAATTACATTTAATTCTTCTTCTGAAAAATCTTCTACCATGCCTGAATCAAAATCGTCACAATATGCTGCTAACTGCATACGGATTTTCTCCTGTACTGTAACTATTGTGTTGATTTCTTCATCTTCAAAATTATCAGTATCTTCTTTTATCTGCTCTAATTCTTCACTTGTAGTATCAGCAATCATTGATAGCTGCTTTTGCATCTGCTTACTGTCAAGACTTTCTGCGGAATCTAACGCTGCACTTCCCCCTTCAGTTGCTTTTTCAATATATTTATCAACTACTCCATTTTCAAAAACTGCTCCAGCAGCAGTATTAGCATTTGAAGCATTAACTGCGCTTGTATCATTATATCCGTTCTGCACCGGAAAGGTATTATTTCTTATTTCTTCACTTACATCAATCCTCATTTAAAATACTCCTTTGCAAATCAAGATCTTTTATCTGTCATTATATTTTATATCGGTCATAAATGTCATTTTCTTAAGACACCCCCATATTTTCATATAACAAAACTGACTGTCAGACAACAGGTTTTACCTGGTCTTTGACAGTCAGTTATATGATTTTTTATCTTTTCTTAAAATTCAAATACTGCAACTCCAAATGCAGGTAACGGATATGCAAAAGAATATTCTCTGTTATCGCATTCCTGTCTCTCTGCTTTGTAAACTTTCTTCTTTGATGCACCTTTACCACCAAATTCTGTCTCCTCGCTGTCGAGTACAAGTTTGTATGAGGTATCTGTCGGTACACCTACACGGTAATCATTTAATTCTACAGGCGTAAAGTTGTATATAAATAATAAATTATTACAACCATCTGATGAATGACGCACAAAGCTGAATGTACTGCGGTAATTATCATCTGCATTTATCCATTCAAAACCTCTGTAATCATGTTCATTATCGTATAAACATGGATTATGTCTGTATAAATCAAGAAGCTTCTTTACATATGCCTGAAGCTGTGAGTGAACCGGCTGCTCTAATAAATACCAATCAAGCTCTCTCTTTTCACTCCATTCGCGCTCCTGACCAAAGTCCTGCCCCATAAACAACAGTTTTTTGCCCGGATGTCCAAACATAAATGCATATCCGGCTTTGAGATTTGCAATTTTTTCTTCCGGAGTGCTTCCAGGCATTTTATTAAACATTGAGCATTTTAAATGCACAACTTCATCATGTGACAAAACAAGTATATAATTTTCACTGTATGCGTATGTCATTGAGAAAGTCATTTTGTTATGATTGTCTTTTCTGAAATACGGGTCAAGCTTCATATAATCAAGAAAATCGTGCATCCAGCCCATATTCCATTTATCTGTAAATCCAAGGCCATCATTTTCAGGTGCTCCTGTAACCATAGGCCATGCAGTTGATTCTTCGGCAATCATCATAACACCTTTATATCTTCCTGTCATAAGTGAATTAAGGTGTTTGAAAAATTCTATTGCCTCAAGATTTTTGTTTCCGCCATATTTATTAGGTACCCACTGACCTTCCTGCTTGCCATAGTCAAGGTATAATATGGACGCAACAGCATCTACTCTCAAACCATCTATATGGAATTTTTCTACCCAGAAAATTGCATTCGCAATAAGGAAATTTTTAACTTCATTTTTACCAAAATCAAATATTTTAGTTCCCCAGTCAGGGTGCTCACCCTTACGAGGGTCTGAATACTCATAACAGCATGAACCGTCAAAATCAGCAAGACCATGTGCATCTTTAGGGAAATGAGCCGGAACCCAGTCAAGAATAACACCGATATTATTCTTGTGCAGAGTCTCTATAAAATACATGAAGTCTGTAGGAGAACCATATCTTGAAGTCGGAGCATAATATCCTGTGACCTGATATCCCCATGAGCCATCATACGGATGCTCTAAAATCCCCATAAGTTCAACATGAGTGTAACCCATTTCCAGAACATATTCTACTAATGAATCAGCCAAATCTCTATATGTATAGAATTTATCTTCGTCTGAATCATCTCTGTATATGTGTTTTTTCCATGAACCAGGGTGAACCTCATAAATAGATACCGGCATCTTTTTTATATCTTTCTTATCTCTGTCTGCCATCCATTTATCATCTGACCACGTATAGTCAAGCGATGTGATTACAGATGCTGTTCCCGGTCTTAATTCTGCATAATTTGCAAACGGGTCTGCTTTATATAATTTATCGTCATTTGCTGAAATTATAAGGAACTTATACATATCACCAATTGATGCCTGCGGAATAAATGCATCATATATTCCTATATCGCCCAGCTTCTTCATAGGATTTGACTGTTCATTCCAGCCATTAAAAGAACCTATCACATAAACTTCTTTAGCTGCCGGTGCCCACACAGCAAAATATACTCCCTTTATGCCATTTATCGTAGTCTCATGCGCACCAAGTTTTTCAAATATGTCATAGTGTGTTGCCTGTCCAAAATAATACATATCTAAATCATGTATTGTCACATCTTCTATTTTACCTGTCTTTACAATCTTTACTGCAGGCTTATCCTGGACTTGCTCAACGACATTTTCTGCAGGCTTGTCTTCGACTGTTTCAATAGACTTTTCTACAGGCTTGTCCTCAACTTGCTTTACTAGATTGTTCTTTTCAACAACTGATGTCTTTTTATTTTTTGCATTATTTCTATTTCTGCTCATTGCTCTTTTTTTCTTCATGAGGTTGTATCTCCTTCCCGTTTTTGTTAAATTTTTCACATTTTCATATAATTTTATTATACATTATTAACAATATAGCTGTCAATCAGTCCCGGGTTTTTTAACTGCCACTGCCTTATAATTTCCTCTTTTTGTTTCCTATTAAACTGTTTGATTTCATATTCTCTTTTCATGGCGGCTTCTTTCGAAGCGAATTCTTCTACCATCTCTAATTTAAGAGGTCCCCTTCCCCTCGTATATTTAGCACCTTTTCCCTTGCTGTGTGCAGCAAATCTCTTTTGTATATTATTAGTCCACCCGGTATACAAAGTATCATCACTACATCTTATTATATAACAATAATTCATTTTTTCCTCTGTATCTGTATAAAAGAAGCAACCGGTAGTTCTTGTATTTTTACTAATGCACTCCCCCAAAAACAGAGTTATGCTAAAACACTTCTATTGTTTTAATCCGGTTGCTTATTACTTTTTTATTATATGCACTATAGCAGTTATTTGTTCATACAGTTATTTATTTTTCCCAGCGGCCTGATGCTCCACAAGGAAGAATAAGACCATTATCTTTAACTCTCAAACCTATTTCCTCAGAAGAGATTTTACCGCCATGCGCTAATTTTACTTCTGTAGAGAGCATGTATGTCAGCACTGCCGGCGCAAGTCCTGTAGTATATGAATTTATAAGGAAAAATAAAGGTTCATCAGAAAGAAGTTTAGCTGTAAGCTGAATAAATTCATGTATATTGTCTTCTATCTTCCATATTTCGCCTTTTGGACCTCTTCCATAAGAAGGCGGGTCCATAATTATTCCATCATAATGATTTCCTCTTCTTATTTCTCTTTCAACAAATTTCTTACAGTCATCTACAAGCCATCTTATTGGAGCATCTGAAAGTCCTGATGCGGCAGCATTTTCTTTAGCCCATGTAACCATTCCCTTTGAAGCATCAACATGAGTTACACTTGCACCGGCTGCTGCTGCTGCAAGTGTTGCTCCACCAGTATAGGCAAATAAATTAAGCACTTTTACAGGTCTTTTTGCAGAAGCTATCTTTTTTCCAAACCAGTCCCAGTTTACAGCCTGTTCAGGAAACAGTCCTGTATGTTTAAAGCTGAACGGTTTTAAACAGAATTTTAAATTTTTACCAAACGCTGTATCATACTGTATAGTCCACTGTTTTGGCAAATCAAAAAATTCCCATTCGCCTCCGCCCTTTGTACTCCTGTGATAATGAGCGTTTCTCTTAGTCCAGCCCGGATTAGTTTTATTTGTCTTCCATATAACCTGAGGGTCAGGACGAACGAGTAAATAATCTCCCCATCTTTCCAGTTTTTCACCTGATGATGTATCTAATATTTCATAATCTTTCCAATTATCTGCGCACCACATATATTTTCCTCCTGTTTTTAATCATGGTTATTACCAAGATAATCTGTGTAAATCGCCTTCTAACTGCATATGTGAAAAATTGTTCTGTCTTAATGCTTCATACAAAACAATCGCAACTGAATTGGATAAATTTAGTGACCTGATTTCATCAAGCATTGGTATTCTGATGCAGTCTTCTTTATGCTCAACTAAAATTTCCTCAGGTATACCTGCACTTTCTTTTCCAAACATAATATAACAATCCGGTTCAAATTCTGCTTCTACATATGTCTTTTTTGCTTTTGTTGTTGCCATATACACATGTGCTTCCGGATTTTTTGCAAGGAAATCCTCAAAATTAACATATACACTAACATCTAATTTTGACCAGTAATCCATTCCTGCTCTTTTTAACTGTTTTTCATCCAATGAAAAACCTAACGGTTTTATTAAATGTAACTTTGTTCCTGTTGCAACACATGTTCTGCCTATATTTCCGGTATTAGCCGGTATTTCAGGTTCAAGTAAAACTATATTCATTGCCATTATTTTTCACTCTCTTTTTCTTTGCGTAATTTGTTAATAAAATCTTTCATTCTGCCTATCGCAACTTTCAAATCATCAAGTGAATAAGCATAGGATATTCTAAGATATCCTTCACCACAGTCACCAAATGCAGTTCCCGGTACTACAGCTACTTTTTCTTCTTTAAGAAATCTTGTTGCAAATTCATCTGATGTCATTCCAAATTCTTTTATTGACGGAAATATGTAAAAAGCTCCAAAAGGCTCAAAACATTTCAAATTCATTTCTTTAAATTCGTGAACCAGATATCTGCGCCTTGCATTATAGGCTTCTTTCATTTTCTCCACTTCTTCATCACATTCACGCAATGCAACAACTGCCGCATACTGGCTGTTTGTCGGCGCACACATTATTGCAAACTGATGAAGTTTTAACATTTGTTTTAAAATATTTGCAGGTGCCGCAGCATATCCCAGTCTCCAGCCAGTCATGGCATATGATTTTGAAAAACCGTTTACAACAATTGTTCTTTCTTTCATGCCATCAAATGACGCGATTGAGCAGTGTTCATCTTTAAATGTAAGTTCTGAATATATTTCATCTGATAACACATAAATATCATTTTCAATTATTACATCTACTATCTGTGCAAGCTCATCTTTTGTCATTATTGCACCTGTAGGATTATTCGGGAATGGCATTACAAGAATTTTTGTCTTCGGCGTAATTGCATTAACTAACTGCTCTTTTGTAAGTTTAAACTCATTTTCTTCTTTAAGTTCGATTATTTTCGGCACTCCGCCTGCCATGTATGCACATGGTAAATATGAAACATAGCTCGGCTGTGGAATCAATACCTCATCACCCTCATCAAGCATTGTTCTGAATGCAATATCAATTGCTTCACTACCGCCTACAGTTACCATTATTTCACTGTTATAATCATATTTTACATTTATCTTTCTATCAAGATAGTTACTTATTTCCTGTTTTAACTCCTTAAGACCCGCATTAGATGTATAATAAGTTCTTCCTCTTTCTAATGAATAGATTCCTTCATCTCTTATTCTCCACGGAGTATCAAAATCAGGCTCTCCTACACCTAATGATATTGCATCTTCCATTTCGCTGACTATATCAAAAAACTTTCTTATTCCGGACGGTTCAACCTGAACTATTTTCTCTGATAATGGATTTCTCATGGTGTAATCTTCATCCTTTCATCTATAGAATTTGTATTTCCCATAACTGTTCCGTGGTCTTTATATTTTTTCAAAATGAAATTGGTGGCAGTGCTTAACACGCCCTCAGTAGTCGCTAATTTATCAGATACAAATGATGAAACATCTCTCAATGTTTTTCCTTCAAGTGTTACCATCAAATCATATGCTCCTGAAATTAAAAATACCGCATTCACTTCAGGATATCTGTATATTTTCTCAGCTATTTTATCAAAACCCTGACCTCTTTGCGGTGCAACACGCACTTCAATCAGCGCAGTTACTTTATCTATTGTAGTTTTTTCCCAGTCTATGAGTGTGTGATAACCGCAGATAACTTTTTCTTTTTCCATAGCAGCTATTTCATTCATAACATCAATTTCATCTTCTCCAAGAAGTATAGCTAATTCTTTTAAATCTATACGACTGTTTTTTTCAATAAAGCTTAAAATCTTTTCACGCATAATATCATCTCTTTCTATTTGAGCTCATTATCATTATAAATATAATCCTGGCACGCAGGCGTAAGATGTCTTACCTCATCTTCATTTACTATAACTCTGTCATTGCTGTCGGTTGTACGCCCGACAACAACCGCATTTATATTTTTCAGGGCTAACTGTCTGCAAATAGCTTCTCCGTTATCTGCCGCAATAATAACACTTCCGGTTGAAAGAAATTCATACGGATTTATATGTAAACATTCACATACTTCTACCGTTTCCTGTTTTACCGGTATTTTCTTTATGTCAACCTCTATTCCTACTCCTGATGCATAAGCAAATTCCCATAATGCTGCAAATATTCCGCCTTCTGCCGCATCATGGACAACTGATGCACCTAATTGGTATGCCTCTAACGATTCAGTGGAAGAATCTATATAATCTCCAAATCGGACTGCTTCATCTACCAGATAATTTGGCAGTGTTTTTTTCAGTTTTTCATTATACTTTTCTGCAACTATGGATGTGCCCTCAAGAGCTATCCACTTTGTTATTACAATGTCCTGATTCGGCTTTGCATTAGGGACAAAATCAATTATGTCATTAAAACCTGTTCCGGTCATAGTTACAACCGGAACATTTACATCTTTACTTACAGTTGTATGACCGCCCATAATCTGCATATTATAAACAGCACATTTTTGGTCTATAGTCTTTACTATTTCTTTTAACAGTTTTTCGTCTGCTTCACAGGGAAAAACTATAGATAGCATTACTGCCTGTGCAACTCCTGCCGCACAGGCTATATGATTTACCATGTGTACAAACTCATTTTCAAGCTGCTTAATTGAATTTACACTGATGCTTCTTGTCGAAAACACCTGTCTTTTTCCATGCGGAATAATAACACTTGCATCTCTGCCTATTCCACTTCCTAATTCTATGCACGGATTAGTGCTTTTTATTACACGAAGCACAGAACGGTCAAGTACCGCCTGAGATATTTTTCCCTGTCTCATATTTTTGTCCACCTTTATTATTGTGCCGGTTGTCCCTGCTGCTGTTCTGCCGGCTGCTGTTCTGCCGGCTGCTGTTCTGCCGGCTGCTGTCCCTCGGCCGGTGTCTGCTCTGCTGCTGTTGCAGGGTCGGTAACAACACCTTCTGCTGCCGCATCCGGTGAAACAGCTTCCTCATTCGCTGTAGTAGCCGCAGCCGCATACTTTCCTATTACTGCTCTTGCCGCAGCCTCGTCATTCGCCGCAATTGCCGCATTTAATTCATTAAGTGCCTCAGGTGATGCATTAGCAGTTCCCACACTTATAACTGTGGGAGACATACTGTAGGTACTGTGATTGACAACTTCTCTTGACTGTTCAACACCATTATTATATACAATTTTCCATAACTGTGCTACGACACCTTTATGTGAACTCTGAGTTTTTGAAATACTACCAAAATTATCTGATGTTGCCCTTAACTGTGTTGTAGGCTCTGTCTCTGAAACAGTTTCACTGACATATTCTACACTTCTCGAAGAATCTCTTGTTTCTACACCATATATATTAAAAGTAATCTTTTTTTCTTCTGTTATACCTTCAATATAAACAGGATACTCCGTATTATTTACAAATTTAAAATCCTTATATGTTCCCGCTATCGCTGCGTCTTTAGACGGGTCAACATATGTTACAATCATTGAATGATTAGAACGCTGTGTAACTTCAAGTTCTGACTTAAGGACCGCATTATAAAGTGTTGTTGATACCTGACATATTCCTCCTCCCGGAGATTCTACAACCTGTCCGTTTTCATATGAAGCAGCCATAAAATACCCATTTTCAATTGTAATAGGACTTATAACCTGATATGTCGAAAACTCATCACCCGGATAAAGTAATGTACCATTAATTAAACTTGCCCCTCTTTGAACATTCCCGCTTCTTGCTGCTCCTGAACTTTTGTAAGAAGTAGTGGCTGTTCCAAGCAAATCACCAACCTTGTCCAAATCAGCACCGGCTGCTCTTGGCTGGGTCACTACAGTGACAAGGTCTATATCAGCTTCTGTTCCATTAAATCCCTGTGCAAAATAATCTTTAACTGCATTTACTGATGCATCTACATCGAGTGAAACACCCTCACTTCCTTCAGTAACAGCAAATCCTGATGATGTTTTTGTAAGTCCTGCATCAACTGCTGCCACATCAAAACCTCTGCATTTTTCTTCAAGAACAGCCCTGATTGCATCGTCGGAAAATTCCAAAGGAAGATTTATCACGCTTCCATTTGTCTCAAGGTCTTTTCTTTCTTTATAGCGCTTTACAATATTTCCTGACTTTCCAAGCTTTAATGCATGTTTTACTATACTTTCAGTATCACAGTTAAAACCAAGCTCTGATGCAGTTACAGAAACCTTATTCTCACCAACATTTAAATTTACTGCCGTTCCACTTATGCTGTTGGCATATTCATTTACTGCGTCTAATGCATCATCATAAGTCATACCTGAAACATCTACAGAACCTATATGGATTCCATCACTTATAGTATCCGCCTTATCCTGCTTTGCAAATGCACAAATACCTGCAGATAATAAAAGACAAATAAGCAAAGCACCGGTAATATACTTTAACTTATGTTTTACACCTGACTTTGACAACATAGTTTTTCTCCTTTTTCATTAAGTTATTGTAATGATTTGACAATATCTCTTGTTTTATGTATAGTTGTGTAAGATAATTTAAACCCACACACTTACTAAAGATAATACCATAGCAGCTACAAGAATAATTCCTATCGCACCTGCTATAATTTTATTGTTTTTTGCATTAAAAAATTTCATTGACCTGTACTCCTTTCTATGTACTTATGTTAAAAGTCACAATATATGTGACAAAATAACTTAATAATATACCCCGCAGTTTATAAAAATAAGTATTGGAGGTAAAAATAATGATTAAACTTATATTTGTTGCTGTATTAATTTTTTTCATGCTGTGGCTGTCTGTAAATATAAACCGTTCATACCGTAAGGACAGACAAACAAAGGAAACCTTCCTTGACAGAGAAACACAGGCAAACGCAACAAGAAAACAGTCTCTTGATGAACTTGATTATATCACAATTCCATTGGACAAACTACCTTTTTGTAATGAAAATAACAATGATTTTTCTGAATATGAAGACAAAATAAAGCTACTCTCATCAAAAAATATAGTAAACTTCACTGGAATGAGTAATACCGATTTAAAACTTGAATACGGTGCTGCAAACTTAAACCTGTTATCTGAATACGACAGAAATTACACTGAGCTTGTCAGAACCCTTTATCTGTGGGGAAAAGTCTTGTACGACAATAATAAAATCAGTGAAGCAAAACAGGTTCTTGAATATGCAGTTTCAATAAATTGTGACATAAGCCAGATTTATTTTATTTTAGCCGATATCTATGTTGAGTGCCACGAAACCGGCTCAATTTATAATTTAATCAAAAAAGCAAACGGATTAAACAGCCTTATGAAAAACAGCATTGTAAATAAGCTTAACGAAATCCTCGCTCAATCCGGCCATACTCCCGAATAATACTGTCTATCTTGCGTGAAGCATCACTTTTAGTCAATTCATTTATATTATCCACAGAAAGTCCATGATAATTAAGCAAATCTGTCAGATACCTTATCTGAGCCGCTGTTATCGGGCTTTCTTTTTTTGGCTTGTAGGTAAGTTTAAATGATTTAAAAAGCTCTTCTTCATCACCAAACATGTCCTGAAATATGTTATAAAGCTTCATAGCTGATTCTGCATCTTCATAAGCACGGTGGCTCACACTCGGAGGAATATTAAAATATTCACAAAGATATGATAACGAGCGGCTTTCAAGCTCCTTAAGCTTATTTCTCGCAATCTTTAATGTATCGACTGCATCGTTTGGAATCTGTAATTTATATTTCATTGATTTGGCTTTGAGGAAACTGTAATCGAACCGTATATTATGTCCAAGCAGAACATATCCTTTACAAAAATCACAAATTTCGTCCATTGCCTGACGCTCCGGTATACCTGTTGTTGTCATACTTTTAGTTATTCCGGTAAGTTCAACTACCTGCTTTGGTATATCACCATCAATATTAAGCAGTGTACCATAGGTGTCCACTACATTGCCATCAACAACTTTTACGGCTCCTATTTCAAGAATTTCACTTTTAACAGGGTCAATCCCCGTAGTCTCCAAATCAAGTGCCACATATGTGTTTATCATAAGTTTCCTCCAAACTAATCAGTATTAATCTGTATTATTTCAGCTTCTTTATTTATAGGATTTCTATTGATATAATCAAACAGGTATACTTTTCTATCTCCATTTTGTCTGTCCACGATTTCCATGTGAGTCATTTTTAACATCTGTTTAAAATTATATTGTTCATAACCTTTTAAATATCTGCGTTCTTTCTCTTCTTCCCTGAAAAAGTCATAAACTTCATCTTTGTATTTTGAAATATCAGGCGCCCAGAGCGGCCTGTTTTTCAAATTATCCCTTGCATATAAATCAATAATAAGCAGTTCTGTTATATCAGACAGTATATCTGGAAACCTGTACTCAACAAACTCTCTTAATATATCGTACCTTGCCATTCTTGAATGGCTCATTCTGTTGTATGATTTCCTCTTGTAAAATGAAGCAAGCTCATCAAATAAATCAAACGGGTTATCATATTTATTCAATAATTCCTTTAAAGTATATGAAAACTGGTCACTGTTATAGTACACCTCGACCATATCTTCTATGCCTTTAAGTCTGATTATTTCATCATAACTTATCCATTTTGTAGAAAACACCTCATACGGTGGAAATGCACTGTATTTTATATTATATTCTTCTGCCATTTCATACATATATGAGCCTTTAAGAACTTTCAGGAAACCAAGCTGCAGCTGGTTTGGTTTCATTTCAAATACATCTTTAAATGATTTTCTAAAACTGTCGAAATTCTCATAAGGAAGACCTGCAATCAAATCCAGATGCTGGTGTATGTTTTCATGCTCAAGAACATGAGCCACAGAGTCTCTAAGCTTGTCCAAATCCATTGTTCTTCTTATTTCACTGAGAGTTTTATCGTTAGTTGACTGAACGCCTATTTCCAACTGTATTAAACCGCGCCGCATATTTTTAAAAATTTCAAAGTCTTCTTCCTGCAATAAATCTGCTCCGACTTCAAAATGAAAATTTGTAATTCCTTTGTCGTTATCTATAAGAAACTGCCATATCTGTCTTGCCCTTAACCTGTCGCAATTAAAAGTCCTGTCAACAAATTTTACCTGAGGAACATCATTATTAATGAAGAAAAGCAGTTCTTTTTTTACTTTATCCATACTTCTGAATCTTACTTTTTTATCGATTGATGAAAGACAGTAACTGCACGAGAACGGACAGCCTCTGCTGCTCTCATAATAAATAATTTTATTCTTGAAATCTGATATATTTTCATAGACAAACGGTATTGAATCCATATTAACTAAATTTCTCATGCCATTATCATGTATTGTACCGTCTTTATCCCGATATGTAATTCCACTTAAATCACTTAACTTAATTTCATTATCATAATAACAGTTCAGCAATTCGGCAAAAGTCTCTTCTCCTTCGCCTCTCATTACTCCGGTAATATACGGATGTTCTTCTAAAAATCTTACACTCTCATAAGAAACTTCCGGTCCGCCAACCCATATCGGAATATCCGGACATATTCTGTTAAAATCTTTAAACACTTCTTCTACAAACGTAATGTTCCATATATAACATGATACAGCAACCAAATCCGGGTGATGGTTATATATTTCTCTTAAAATAACTTCCGGATATTCATTTATTGTATATTCTGCTATTGTAATATTATCTTCATATTTTCCTGAACATGCTTTTAAATTATAAACAGCCAGATTAGAATGAATATATTTTGCATTTATTGCAACCAGTAAAATATTCATATATCCTCCTCTTTAATCCGCATTTGTGAAATATTTGACAAACTGTTTTCTACAGATACACTGCAACAAAAAGAAACCGTAAATGCTGCAAACATACACATAACATTTTACGGTTTCCTGTCTTTCGTATTGTATAGCTTAAACTGAACAGCTCTATTTAACTTTAAATATAATCTTCTATAGTGCTTGAATTGATTTCAGGATACTTAATTGCATTGCTTGTATATAAACTGCTGTCAGAAAGCTTTCCTGATGTATAGTTAGATATTGCAGAAGCATTTGAACCCACCCAGTAAGCATATGAACTTCTGCCACTGAAGAGTGACTTCAAATCATTTATTGAAGAACTGTTAAGCTTATCTTCGTCTATTGAAAGCTTGTTGTCTTTACCAATCGCAATACCAACTTTATCAAGCATCTTTGAATTAGCCTGTGTTCTCTTAGTAGTGTTAAGTGCAGGTCTTAATATGCTTGTATCTTCTGAATCAGCTGCAGTATCAATAAGTGAATTATAACTGTCAACAAATGCCTTTACTTTCTTCTTGATTGAATCTCTGTCATAATCTTTTACTGTAGTCTTATTCCCATCATCATCTGTCTTAGTAATATATTTTTCTTTAAACAAAGAGCTGTCAGCATATAAATCAGATGCATCTTCTGACAAAGCTGCTGCCTCACTTTTAACTTTAGACATTTCAGTCTTTTTCTTTGATGATGCTGAATCTTTGCTGCTGTCTGTTGAATCTGCCTTAGACTGCTTAGCATAATAATTCTTAAGAAGTTTTCTATATGAACCATTCTTAATACTTGCATAATCACCGAGCAGACTTCCTAATGAATTTGAACTTGTATTTGATGTTCTATTTGTTGAAAAAAATGAATTGTAAAAATTATTAGAATTAATTGTGTTTGACATAATATCACTCCCTTTTTATAAAATGCCGCAACTATTAGCTTTATTATTCAGTATAACACCTGAACAATAATTGTTCAACCGATTTACACAAAATAATATTATTATCTCTATTATTTATTTCGGATTTTTTTTTTTAATCTTTAGCAATATTTTTAATTTTATAAAAACCGGTCTTTGCAGGCTGCTGATATGCTACGCAAAAACCGGTTTTACATTTTGTTTTATTTCTATAAAATTATATTACTCTGCACATTCACAAGGTCTTACATTTATAGAAATTATTTTCTGTTCGCTTAAATATCCACACTCAACGAGTCCGGCCCGAACTACCTTATTCCAATTCTGTGCAGAAAGATTAAACATTGTGTTATCATCGAGAATTACCGTACATGCATTATCCATTGAACATTTTTCTCCAAATGAAACTTTATACATGTTCTTACGGCTTATCGCACCAATTTCTTCTAATTTATTAATCATACGGTAAACTGTTGCAGTTCCTATTTTGTTATCAATTCTTGACGCTTTGAAATAGATTTCTTTACAACAAGTACATTCTGACTCTAAAATAATATCAATAATCAAAAGCCTCTGCTTTGTTATCCTGCCTCCGCTTTGCTTTAGCAGGGAGATAATCATATCTTTCTGCATTTTATTGGTCTTTTGGTATACCTGATTATTCATTTCTTTTTCTAAAGTCTGCATCATAATTTACTGATGGGAACAATGACCGCCACATTTACTGCAGTCATGACCGCATTGCAGAGATTTTCCTTTTTTCTTATCCCGAATCATACCAGCCACAATAAGACCAACTATAATTATAAGAATAGCACCTACAATAAATGTTCCCATATTCATTCTCCTTTACTAATAGAACTGATAAATTACTGTTACCAAATCTGAATCCGGCTGTAAAACAACTGTTATGCCGTTGCCTTGCTTACGCTTGAAACATTTGATGTTTTTCCGTCTTTGTAAGGACGAACTAACATGTATATAAATCCGACAAGAATTGCCATTGCAACAATTGTCCATATTCCAAATCCACATTCACCTGTGAATAAACCTGCTAAACGATATACTACTAAAGATGCAATGTATGCAAGACCACACTGGTATCCGATTGCAAACCAGAACCATTTAGTATTGTTCATTTCTCTCTTAATAGCACCCATAGCTGCGAAACATGGTGC